>NZ_JBQSWK010000028.1:0-55894 GCF_052377065.1 Brachybacterium sp. AOP42-C2-15 | reverse complement strand
GGGGCCTTTCTTGCCGAAGCACTGTCACGAGACGACGGTGCGATCGAGACCGACCTCGTCAAGGAGCTCGCCTTCCTCCTCTACTCCATTGCAGAGAAGAATGGCTGGACCAAGGACGCACTGTCCTTCAACAACATCGCGACCTCCTGGCCAGAAATCCTCGAGGCATCCCGCGCTCAGCGCGGGCCCACCGACACACAGCCCGCCTTCGACTTCGACGAGGAGGACTGAGATGAGCCAGAGTCTCAGCGCCCACGAGTGGCCACTGAACAAGGTGTTCTCGAGTGACTTCGAGTTCACCATTCCCGCGTATCAGCGGCCATACAGGTGGGGCACCGAGCAGGCTCTCCTACTGCTCGACGACCTCGAGGACGTTCTTGATCGTGAGGGAGAGAACCAGTATTTTCTCGGCTCTGTGGTTTTGGTTGACCGTGGCGCACCGAAGTTTGACGTCATCGATGGTCAACAGCGTTTGACGACTCTGAGCATCATTTTCGCCCTGCTGCGAGACCTCGCGGAGTCGCCCGCGAATCGTCATGTCCTGGGGGCCATGGTAATGGAGGAGGGTGTCGAGCTGGACGGTATCCCGTCCATGCCGAGGCTCACTCTGCGTGAGCAGGATGCAGCGTTCTTCACTGAGTTCGTCCAGACCGATGGTGGAACGAACGACTTGATCTCCCTCAGTAGCGTTGGCACGCTGACCGACCCTCAACTAACCATTCGAGACAACGCACGTGCACTGCGCAAGCGACTCAACGAGTGGGACGACAAGCGTCGGAACGCTCTGGCAACGCTCCTACGGACGAAGACGTATCTGGTCGTTGTCACAACTGTGGATCTCGACAGTGCCTACCGCATCTTCAGCGTGATGAACGCACGAGGCCTGGACCTCGCGCCGGCAGATATTTTCAAGTCCACGGTGCTCGGAGCGATGTCGGTCAGTGATGACTACTCGAAGAAGTGGGAGTCCGCCGAGGAGGCATTGGGGACCGACGCATTCTCGGACCTCTTCCGGGACATCCGCACCGTCGTGAGTGGTGAGCGGGCTCGTCTTGAGCTCCTCAAGGAGTTTCCAGCTCAGGTACTCCGCCCGTACCTCGAAGGTGACAAGCCAGGGGCCTTCATCGATGAACTGCTCCTGCCATATGCATCCGCATTCGAAGCGACGATGACGACCGAGCTGGGGGCGGGTCCGGAGTGGCATGGCATTGCCACATCCCTGCGCCGTCTGGGAAGGGTCGACAACAAGGACTGGAGGCCCGCTGCACTCTGGGCGATCGTGCATCTCAAGAACGACCCTGAGGAACTCACCAGGGCACTGCAGCGTCTGGAACGCCTGGCAGCCATGCTGCTCCTCCGGGGCATATATACCACACCGCGTATCGAGCGCTACCTGATGCTTCTCTCAGAACTGAAGGACGGGATGGGTGCCAGCGCCCCGAGTTTCGATCTCAGTGACGATGAACGCGCGTCTGCAGTGGAAGCGCTCGACGGTGAGGTGTACCGGATGCAGTCCCGCCGGGCGCGACACGTCCTCCTAACGCTCGATGAGCTCCTGAAGAACGACCCCGGAGTCACCTACAACCACTCCATCATCAGTATCGAGCACGTCCTTCCGCAGAATCCGGGCCCTGACAGCGTGTGGGCTGCAGTCTTCGACGCGGACCAGCGCGACCAGTGGACACACAGGCTCGGAAACCTACTACTGCTGAACAGACGCAAGAACGGGGCGGCAAGCAATTACGACTTTGAGAAGAAGAAGCGAAAGTACTTCGCTGGCAGTTCTGGCTCGGCAGTCTTTGCACTGACCACGCAGGTGCTGCAACACGACGAATGGACGCCAGAGATCGTCAAGGGGCGACAGAACAAGCTCGTTGGCATCTTGGGCCAAGAATGGGGATTGATCTGACATGGCACTGAGCAATCGGGACCGCATAGGCAAGATGTTCGAGGTGATGGCGCCGGCGCTCGACGACTTCATCTCCTCTGTCGTCGGTGCGGATGACCCGGCACTCGGGGCGGAGTGGGTGAAACTCGTCCAGGCCAAGGACGTCAAGAACGGCGCACCCGCGACGAAGACCTACGACCCCCTCGACCAGCACATGCAACTACGCATGCTCAGCGAGAACATCACCGGGCAGTACAAGCAGGGCTGGTATCCGTTCAACGACATGCTCAGTCGGACGCAGCAGTCCTACGCCTCGGAACTTCGGGATGTGCGGAATTCGTGGGCACACAACGGAACCTTCAAGGACGATGACGCCTACCGCGCGCTGGACACGGCCGAGCGGTTGCTCGCCGCGGTCAACGCTCCCGATGCCGCCGCCGCGGTCAAGAGGATCCGGCTCAACCTCCGCCGTGTCACAGCCGACCGGGATGACAAGCGGACGCTGAAGGCCGCAGCCGGAGTCAGCCCCGACAGCTCCGGTCTGCGTCCCTGGCGTGAGGTCCTCCAACCGCACGAGGACGTCGCGACCGGGAACTTCCAAGCCTCGGAGTTCGCCGCCGACCTCTACAAGGTTGCCACCGGCGCAGCAGACCAAGGCAGGGACTACGCCGACCCCGTCGAGTTCTTCGCCCGCACATACCTCACAGATGGCCTGCGGGACCTGATGGGCCGTGCCATACGACGTCTGTCCGGGGATGACAACGCAACGCCTGTCATCAACCTGCAGACGAACTTCGGTGGTGGCAAGACCCACTCGATGCTCTCCCTGTGGCATCTGGCCGGTGGCACTCCGAGCGGGGACTATCCGCAAGAGATCCAAGAGCTCCTCGCTGAGCACGGGTTCGACCCGGCTGAGCACAAGGTCAGGCGTGTCGCGATCGTCGGTAACCACCTCTCACCGAGTGGCGACACCAAGTCCGACGGCACTGTCGTCAACACAGTGTGGGGCGAACTGGCCTGGCAGTTGGGTGGTCCCGAGGGATACGCGATCGTTGCCGACGCGGACAAGGCATCCACTCCGCCCGGTGCCGCGCTCCACACACTCCTCGCAAAGTACGCACCGGCCGTCATCCTCATCGACGAGTGGGTCGCCTACGCCCGCGCCCTCTACGGCCGCGATCCATCCGACCCGAGCAGTCGCCTCGCGGGCGGCACCTTCGATGACCAGTTCACCTTTGCCCAGTCTCTGACCGAAGCGACGAAGGGGACGAGTGGTGTCCTGCTGGCCATCTCCATCCCTGCGTCCGAGAGCAACGACGGCAAGCTCGTCGCCGGCAACGCCGAGGAGGTCGGGGGAAGCCACGGACTCGAGGCACTCAAGCGATTGCAGAACGTCGTCCGGCGTGTCGCGGACCAGTGGCGCCCCGCCAGCTCCAACGAGGCCTATCACATCGTTAGACAGCGGCTCTTCGTCGCGCCGGATGCCGAGGCACTCGCCGCCATCGGTGCCACCGCTCGCGGATTCGTCGAGATGTACCGCACCCACAGCGACGAGTTCCCGCGGGAGGCTCGCGATATCGCCTATGAGGAGCGGATCAAGCAGACATACCCGATCCACCCCGAGCTCTTCGACCGTCTCTATGAGGACTGGTCGAGCCTCGAGCGGTTCCAGCGCACCCGCGGAGTGCTGCGCCTGATGAACACCGTCATCCACGCGCTGTGGGTAGGGGAGGACTCGGGGCCGCTCATCCTCCCTTCGTCCATCCCGTTGGCTACGGGGGAGGTGAACTCGGAGCTCTCCCAGTACCTACCCGACCAGTGGAAGGCCGTCATCGACGCTGACGTCGACGGCGAGAACAGCGAGCCGGCCAAGATTGACCAGTCGAAGCCCCTCTACGGCCAGCGTCGCACGACGAGGCGGCTAGCCCGCACGGTCTTCTTCGGTGCCGCCCCGACGATCGGTGCCGCACAGAAGGGGGTCGAGACGCAGCGGGTCTTTCTCGGGACTGCAGTTCCGGGAGACGTTCCCGGTAACTTCCACTCCGCGCTGAACCGGCTTGCCGACCGTGCGACGTATTTCTATTCCGGGGGAGGAAAGTATTGGTACGACCTACAGGCCAACATTACTCGGCAGGCCAAGGATCAGGCGGCTCGCTTCCACAAGGAAGAGGTGTGGGCAGAGATCATCCGGCGACTCCAGAGCCAAGCTAGGGCCCAGGGAGCGTTCTGTGCCGTCCACGTCTGCCCCGTGGAGAACGCCGACATCCCGGACACTGCCGAAGCTCGACTCGTCGTGCTGCACCCCAAATTCAGCCACGAGAAGGGTGGGATCAGCAAGGGCAGCGACGCGGCGGAGTTCTCGCAAAAGGCCTTGGAGCAGAAGGGCACGAGCAACCGGACCAACCGCAACATGCTCGTCTTCCTTGCTGCTGATGCCAACCGTCTCGAGGAGCTGGAGTCGGCCACGCGGGACTACCTCGGGTGGAGCGAGGTGCTGCGTGACGTCGACCTGGACCTGACTGGGAACCAGAAGAACCAGGCGGATGAACGGCAGCGGCAGGCCGACCGGACCATCGAGACGCGACTGCACAACACCTACCAGTGGCTGCTGCAACCGACTCAGCCCGATCCCGGTCAGCACTTCACGCTCACCGAGGCGAAGGTCGAGGGCCAGGGGACATCGCTCGCGGAGCGGGTAACCAAGCGGCTGGGCAACGACGGCAACCTCGTCGTGCGACATGCTGCGACCCTCGTGCGGATGGCGATCAACCGCGTCCCGAAGGTGTGGGAACGCGGTCACGTTTCCGTCGGGGACCTCTGGGGTCTGTATGCGCAGTACCCGTACATGCCGCGACTGCGGGATCAGTCCGTGCTCATCAAGGGCGTGGTGGATCAGGCGATGCTCTGGCAGATGGACGGATTTGCGCTCGCGCAGGGGTTCGACGACCTAACCGGCCGCTATGAGGGGCTGTGGCTCCCCGACGACAACGGGGCACCCCCGAATGTCAGCGCGGCCACACTCGTCGTCCAGCCGAAGACCGCGTTGGAGCAACGGCGCAAGGACGAGGACGAGGACCAGGACCAGGACGAGGACCCATCACAGGGGTCGAGTCCGACACGACACCTCCCGGGACCGACTCCTCCGGTGCCCGCACCGGCCCCGGTCAAGCGGCATTTCTTCGGAGCCAAAACCCTATCCACCAGTAAAGAAGCCGTCGACTTCAAGCAGATCTTCGACGAAATCCTGCCGCACCTGCGAGGCGGAGGGCTCTCCGTACGGGTCGAGATCGAGGCGGATCATTCCGTCGGCTTTGATGAGTCGGCACGACGGACGGTGGCGGAGAACGCGGCGACGCTGAAGTTCGATCAGTTCGGCTTCGAGGAGTGAGGTGAACGTTGTAGGCGGGCGTGTAGACCTGCCTGCGTCACGATATCGAAGGGTAGGTCGAGGTGACGGTTCATGCACAAGAGTCGGGGCTGCCGCACCCATAGTTGAAGCGGTCACCTGTTCGTGCGGCAGTCCCGTACTTCCGCTGCGCTTCTGTGCCGCTGCGCTCTGGTGCGACAGGTGAGGTCGGGTTCTGTCATCGGTGGCGGAAGCCGGGGACAACGAGATGCTCCGAGTCTCCTCCAAGAATCGGTGACCCGGCCCAGTTCAGCCCGGTCGTCTTCGGCCTGCTGCTGAGCGCCTCCTTGGTGATCCCGGCCATCACCGACACCGCCCCCGATGCCCGGGACCTCACTGGTGTTCGCGGGAATGATGCTCGCCCTCGGCGTCGCCGAGCTGATGGACGCGGACATGCGATGTCTCGGCATCACCCGTCCGTGCCACGGACTGAATCATCGGCGGGAGACGGCTCCAGCACGAACCCCGCATGGTGCAGCACCCCGTCGTGGTACTGGCCGAAGGCCCAGAATCCGTCGTCGTCCAGGTAGGTGATGCGCTCGCGGTCCAGCCAGAAACGGCCGGTGTAAGCATCTCTCCGGCCGGCGCGGGTCTCGCTGTAGCGGCACTCCGGTGTGAGGATCTGCGTCATGTCCCGCTGCGGGTCCCGCCACGTGCCGAGGCGCGGATCCTCCGCCGCGAGCTTGTCGGTCCCGGCACGCCTGACCGGCTCGCCGTCCTGTCACCTGTCCGTGCGGCAGTCCCGCAATCGGTGCCGGAGCGAGAGGTGCGATAGCGGCCGGAGCTTTCGTGGCGGTCTGCGGTGCGGTGGTACGCCGGCGCCGCGCGGCAGCAGCCATCCTCTGGGCTGCCGCTGCGCTCTTCGACGCCACTGCTGGGCCGGCCTGCGCAGCCAGAGTCTCCACGCTGGCAGCGGGACTGCGGGGCTGACGAGGAGATCTGTTCGGAGTCGAGCGCGGCGGAACCTTTGAAGCCGATCTCGCCGGCTCAGGATTCCCCGCCATGGCCATCAAGGCACGCCGAGTTGACTCATCCAGCGTATGCGCGACTTTCACCGGAGTACTCCACCGTTGAGATCCCATGCGTCAAGCATCGACCACCACGGTGACATTTGGAGGCGTTTTCCCATGTGCCAGTTTGTCCGGTTTCGCGCGCACTGCCCAGCCACCACAATGGACCCCATGCCACCGCTGCCCTTCTCCGAGGACACCCTTCGCCTGCACGCTGGTGACGTCCTGTTCCATCGCGGTCTGCACTACGCCGAGCAAGGTCGGGTCGCACTGGTCTCGGCCGGGTCGCGCAGCGCCGTCGCGATGGTGATGGGAACGCAGGAGTACACGGTGCGGCTTTCCGTCGCTACCGGTCGCCTCACCGGCTCGTGCATCTGCCCGTTCGCGGACGATCAGCCGATCTGCAAGCACATCGTCGCTGCCGCGCTGCTCTGGCTCGAGGACTCGGAGCCGTCGGCCGCCGAACCCGCAGCGGAACCAGTACCGCAGGTGCCGGATCTGCGCGAGTTCCTGCTCGCCCAGGACCGTGAATGGCTCGCGGACCAGCTGCTTGCTGTCACACAGGATGATCCCACCCTGCACGCACAGCTGCTCATTGCCGCCGGCGCCGATCCCGAGGACAGCGTCGACGAGGATGCCGTGCGCAGTCAGCTCCTCAGCTCTCTGGAGACCGGCGGGTCCGTCTCCTACTACGAAGCGCATGACTTCTTCACCGGCATCGAGGAGGCACTCGACAGCATCGAAGAACTGCTCGAGCTCGGCGCTTCACGGGCCGCCGCGCGACTCACTCTGCTCGCCCTCGACGGCTTCGAAGAGCTCCTGGACGATGTGGATGACTCTGGTGGCGGGCTGTCCGTCGCCTGCGTCCGGGCCGAGGAGATCCATCTGCGCGCCACACAGGCGTCCCCGGGAGATCCGCGAGAGCTCGCGCAGGACCTCGCGCGCCGAGCACTCACCAGTGAGCTGGAGGTGTTCCTCGATGCCGCTGCGCAGTACCGCGACCTGCTCGGCACCGAGGGACTCGAGCAGTTCCGCGACGCGGTGGAGGAGCGCTGGCGCAGCCTCAGCGACGATGACCGTGCTCACCGCTACCAGGTCGCGGCGCAGCGCAGACGAATCGCCGAGGCGATCGGCGGCACCGACGGTCTGGTCGCGCTGCTGAGAGCGGAGCTCGACACCGACAGTGACGCTGCCGCACTCATCGATGTCCTCCTGGACGCACAGCGCATCGATGACGCGGTGCTCGAAGCACGGGCACTGCTGGAGCGCTTCGGTGACAGCGCCCGATTCCGGGCCGTCGCCGCCGAGGCCTTCGCCCGCGCGGGCCGACACGACGAGGCTGCCGAGCTGTCGTGGACGAACTTCGCCGAGCAGCCCTTCCTGCGCACCTTCCAGTCCCTCAAGCTCAGGAGCGGACCCGCCTTTGCACACTGGCGAGAGCAGGCTCTCACCATCCTGCAGGAGCAAGCCGGCGAGCACGGCACCTGGCCGTCGTTCGTGGACGTGCTGCTCTGGGATGAGGACATGCCTCGCGCCTGGGAGACGGCGGCCGAGCACGGGGCTCGAGACTCCGCATGGCTGACCCTCGCCCGGTGGCGAGCGAGCGCCGACGGGGCGGAGGCAGCGCGAGCGCTGTACGACCTCGCACGGGCGTCCATCGCCGGCGGGCAGCGTTCCGCATACGCGGAGGCGGCGCAGCTGCTCACGGAAGCACAGGGCTACGTCGGCGGAGCCGACGCCAAGGCGCTGACGGCGCAGATCCGCGACCTCCGCGCCCAGAATCGTCGGCGCCCCGCACTGCAGGATGAGTTCAGCAAGGCGGGACTGCCGGGGTAGAACACGACCCGTGCGCTTCCGTGAACCAGCTTCGAGAGCCACCGGCCTGTCCCCCTGCTCCGCCATACTGGCCCCACCACCGAACCGAGGGGGGCAGGCATGACCAGCGAATGGCAGGGGGTCCTCGACCCCGACGTGCTGAACGAAGACCTCGTCGACCACGCCGACCGCCTCGCCGACGCCGCGAAGGCGGGCCGCTGGGACACGGTCCTGAACCTCGTCGAGAAGGGCACCTGGAGCGGCGCGAGACAGTGGCGGATCGACGGCCGTTCCTGGTTCACCCCGCTGCACCAGGTGGCATGGCACGGCGCGCCCGTGGACGTGGCCGAGCGGCTCCTCCGCGCCGGTGCATTGCGGGCGCTGCGCACGGCAGACGGCGACCGACCGCTCGACATCGCCCACCAGCGCGGCCACCACCACCTGCTCGAGACGCTCGCCGTGCGCGACGTCAGCGCGAGCGATCGGCGCCGTTTCGCGGCCTGGGACTCGCGCCTCGCCGACCTGATCGCCGAGCGCACCCGGCAGCTCGACCCGGTCCGCTTCCGTCCCGTGCCCACCGAGCTGCTGGTCATGGAGCGGATAAAGGCCCTGTGGGTCCCGTACCCCGGGATGTACGGCGGGTTCAGCCTCTCCGTCCACCGCGACCGGCTCATGGTGGAGAGCTGGAGCCGCGTGGTGGGCGGCTCGGGCCAGGCCCACGTCATCACCGAGAGCGGATGCGTCCTCGTCGAGGAGGGCTTCGTCTGATCCGTAGGCCCGAGCAGGCCACTCTCAACCCCCACCGTCGCCGTCGCACCGCAGTTCCGTCCAGAGCCCGTACCGGTACCGTGACCTCATGCCCTCGGATCAGACACCCGATGACGAGCTCCTGCGCCAGTTCCGCGCGCAGCTCAGCGAGATGAGCTCTGAGGAGATCCACGGGATCCTCAACGGGCTGCTCGACGCCTCGGGCAGAACGGTGCGCCGCCCCGAGCGGCCCGAACTGCGCCGCCCGCCGCTCGAGGAACCTGCCCTGTTCACGCTCCGTGTGGACCTCGAGCATGCGGTCCCTCCGATCTGGCGCCGGCTCGAGCTGCGCTCGGATCTCACGCTCGAGGAGGTCCACGGGATCCTCCAGACTGCTTTCGGCTGGTTCGATGCGCACCTGTGGCGCTTCGCCGCTGGCGGGACCCCCTTCGACTTCGATTCACAGCTGTTCCTGTGCCCGTTCGACGTCGCCGAGGGGGAGGACGAGGGGCTTCCCGCCTCGCAGGTGCGGCTCGACGAGGTGCTCAGCACCAGTGGAGACCGCCTGGGATACGTCTATGACTACGGCGATGACTGGCAGCTGCGACTGCTGCTGGAATCCGTGCGCCCGGCAGGGGATGGTTCCCCGCCCGCCCGCGCCCTCAGCGGACGGCGTGCTGCCCCGCCCGAGGACTGCGGCGGTTTCACCCGCGCAGAGGATCTCGCCGGCGTGCTCCCGGATCCGGCGCATTTCGACCTCGCCGGGCTCCAGCGCTCCCTCGAGCTCGCCGATCTCGACCCCGCCTCGTACGGAGCCTCTGCCGTGCTGACCGCGGTCGTGACCCGCCTGCCTCCGTCCCCGGTGCGGGAGGACCTGCTCGCCAGGTCGCTGGCACTGGCCACCGCCACCGACGCGCCGTCGGCGGAGGAGAAGCGCACGGCGCTGCGCGGCGTCTCCTGGTTCCTGGACCGTGCGGCCGATGGTGGACTGCCCTTGACTGCGGCCGGCTACCTGAAGCCCGCGGACGTCGAGGCCGCGAGCCGGGTGGTGCCCGAGATGGGCGACTGGATCGGGAAGAACAACCGCGAGATCAACGCGTTCCCGCTGTTCCACTTCCGCGAGGCGCTCAAGCACCTGAAGATCCTGCGCACCTTCAAAGGGCAGCTGCTGCCCACCCGCCGTGCACGTCCGGCGGCAGAGGATCCCGACGCGCTGTGGTCCCTGCTCGCCCAGTCCCTGATCCCACCGCCGGGCTCCTTCGCGCACGACGCCACCGTGCTGCTGCTCGCGCACATCGGATCCACCCCGAGCGGCACCGCCGTGGATCCGCACGCGACACCGATGGCTCTCGACCGGCTCGGCTGGCGCACCCCCGAGGACGGCGCCGTGGACCGCTGGATGGTGCGTGATCTGCCCGCCACGACCGTTCTGCGGAACATCACCCCGGTACAGGACAGACGCGCTGCGCGCGGCGACTGGTCCGACGTCGCCCGGGCACTGGCGCGCGAGGCGCTCGCGCAGGAGTGAGCGCAGGCAGAAAGGCGTCGGCCACGGATGCGAAGGAGCCGCGGCGTCATGTCTGATGGACCCATGACCGCCGACGCCACCGCCCTCGCCCGCACCCTCACCGCGATCGACTCCCGCAGCTACGGCGCCTACAAGCAGCTGAGGGGCAGCTACGACCTGGGCGTGTGCCGTCTCGTGGTCGATCATGTGCAGGTCGACCCCTACGCCCCGCCGTCGCTGATGCGGGTGATCGTCGATCGGGCCGACGCCGACCTGCCGCAGGATCTCCTCTCCGATCACCGCGGCCGGGTCGCTGCCACGGACTTCCTGGCCCGCGCCGTCGCGCGCGCCGCCGCAGAGCTGGGGGAGGGGATCAGCACGGGCGCCCCGGGCCAGGAGGTGCTCGAACGCACCAGCGTCGCCCTCACGTCGGACGGCGTCGAAGCGCGGCTCGCGGTGGCGCTGCCCGCTGCGGGGCGCCGGATCCGCGGCCGCGAGGCCGCCCGTCTGCTCACCGAGGATCTGCCGCGCCTCGCCCAGACGGCCCTGCTCCACGCGAATCTGGACGCTGAGGCACTGCGGGAGCACGTCACCCTGCACCGTGACCAGGAGGCGCTGCGCGACCAGCTCGCCGAGCGGGGCCTGGTGGCCTTTGTGGGCGACGGCGCGATCCTGCCCCGCCGCGCCGGCGACTCGGACCTGCCGCTCGCAGACGGCGCCGTGCCCTTCGCGAGCCCCTCCTCACTGCGGGTGGAGTTCTCTCTGCCCAGCGGCCGGTGCGTGAGCGGGATGGGCGTGCCGGAAGGCGTCACGGTGATCGTGGGCGGCGGCTACCACGGCAAGTCCACGCTGCTGCGCGCGCTCGCCAAGGGCGTCTACCCGCACCGGTCGGGTGATGGCCGCGAATGGGTGATCACCCGGAACGATGCCGCCGCGATCCGCGCCGAGGACGGCCGCGCCGTGACCGGCGTGGACATCTCGCCCTTCCTCACCGGCCTGCCCTCGGGCGCCGACACCCGCGCCTTCTCCACCACCAACGCCTCGGGCTCCACCTCCCAGGCCGCCTCCCTCGTCGAAGCGGTCGACGCCGGCGCCTCCGCGCTGCTGATCGACGAGGACAGCGCCGCCACCAACATGATGTTCCGCGACGAGCGGATGCGCGCCCTGGTCCCGGCCGAGCGTGAACCCATCACCCCGCTCGTGGACCGGGTGCGCCCGCTGCTGAGCGAGCGCGGCGTCTCCACCGTGCTGGTGGCCGGCGGCTCGGCCGCCTTCCTCGACGTGGCCGATCACGTCATCGTGCTCGACGAGTACATCCCCCGCGACGTCACCGCCCAGGCCCGCGCGCTCGCCGAGCAGCGGGCGCCGGCGCCCACGGAGGGCGTGTTCGCCGCAGCCCGCCCCCGCATCCCGGCCCCGGGCACGCTGCGCCCACCGGGCAAGAAGAAGCCCGCCAGTGCGCGAGGCCGGGACACGATCCGCCTCGGGCACGAGCACATCGACCTCGCCGCCATATCCCAGCTGGTCGACGCCGCCCAGACCCAGGCCATCGCCCACGCCCTGGACCGCCTCGCCGAGCTGCTCGACCAGCCCGGACCAGGCGATGCTCCGCTCACGCTCGAACAGGCGATCACGGCGCTGTGCGAGCGGGTCGACGCCGAGGGACTCGACGTGCTCTCACCCCACCGCGGCCACCCAGGGCACCTCACCCGGCCCCGCCCGCTCGAGCTGCATGCGGCCGTGAACCGCTGGCGGGGGCTGCGGCTCATCTGACGAGCCCGGCGGCCGTGCCGATCAGCGCGTCGTCGACGTCCCTGCCGGACGCAGCTCCAGATACACGACAGCGCGGTCCGCGGCAGCGATCTCCGCCCCGCCAGCTCCCGGTGTCGCCGGGTCGATGTGAGCGAGCTGCAGCACGCCGTGGTCACCGAGAGAGACCTCATCCCCGATCTCCAGCAGCACGATCTCGCGGCCTTCCGGGACCGTGATCTCCAGCTGCGCCCGCAGCCCTTCGCCACCATCGGGGAGTTCCCCGACGCGTGCGGAGAGGACTCCTACCTCCACCTCTGCGAGCATCGCCCGGGTGGATTGGAGGATCCTGGCGCGCGTGGTGCCGTCATCCGTGGTCATGGTGCTGGTCATCGCAGTGCCTTCCAGGGCCCGCGGGCCCACTCGGAGGAGGGTGGCACGACGTGCGTCGCGTCCATGTTCTGGCCGAGCTGCTCATCGCTCAGATGCAGGCGGCGGTCGCCGTTTTTGCCTCCATAGTGATCCCCGGCGCCCCACGGGTTCTCGAGCACCACGTTCCCCTCGGCGTCGACTCCGGTCATCACATATGCGTGGTTCTCGACCAGAGGCGGATCGGTCGCCGTCCTGCCTTCGGTCCCGAAGATCACGGTGTAGCCCTGATCGTGGAGGTATTGCGCGGCGAACTGGCTCAGCTCGACCCCGTCGGAGTAATCGTAGAAGCCCCCGATGCCGTTCTCGACGTCGGTCTCGGCACTGATCGGCACCATCATGGACGGTGCCGGGACTCCGGTGATCGCCTCGATCATCGCTTCCGAGTAGCCCGAGTACGTGCCGTCCTCCTGGAGGACCCCGTGCTGGATGAGCGCCGCCTCGTACAGCGTCATCCAGTTCTGGCGGCCATCGGAACCCCTCGCCCCCTCGGGCAGCACGTCGCCCTCGACGGTGTGGACCACGGGACGACCGTTCTCGAAGAGCGTCACCTCGTACACCCCCGGTGAGACCTGCTCGAGGTTGTTCATGAAGAACTCGGCATCCTGCTCGGACAGCCCGCCGAGCAGGGCGATCGTGACGCAGTTCGGGATGCCGCGCTGATTCATCGCCGCGATGCCGAACTCGGACGGGTCATCGATCGGGATGTCATCGCGGATGTCGGTGCGGTCCTGAAGGGGCCACTTGCCGCCGTCCTCCCACCACCAGATGAACGCCTCGCCGGTGTCGTCGTACTCGGCGGCCCCGGCCTGCCCGCCGCCCGCCGCCTCGGTGCTCGAGGCCTGCTCCTGCTCGTCGGCATGACTGCGCAGCTCGTCACCGCGCCCACGCAGCTGGTCGGACACCTGCTCGGCGTCGGTGACCGCCTGCTCCAGACGCTCGCGGAACTCGTGGGCGTCCTCTCCCTGCCACTGCATTCTCCTGGCTGCGGTCTGCAGCGTCCCGACCATCGCGCCGAGCCGTTCCGCCTCAGACCCGACCTGCGCCGCGCACCCCCGCAGCGCCTCCACATCCGCCCCGTGAAACACCGCTGCCCCCTCGTCACCGTTCCTGATGGTTCACGAATGTAGTGAGAGATGAGGGGGTTGCCCATGGGGAGAAGTCCCCGGACACCTCGCCCGGCCGCGATCGCTCGAGCTGCACGCGGCCGTGAACCGCTGGCGGGAGCTGCGGCTCGTGCGCGGGTCCGCCGCGTCGGGCGTGAGATGACCACTGTGCACAGCGGACGCCCAGGAGTAGGATTGAATCCTACTCATGTGGCAGGAGGCGCCATGCGCACTACGAAACAGCTCAGCATCACCCTTCCTACGGGCATGGCTGATGCGGTGAAGGAGCGCGTTGCATCGGGCGCGTATGCGAGTGAGAGCGAAGTGCTCCGCGATGGACTGCGCGCCCTGTTCGCGCGCGATGAGGCTGTGGAAGCTTGGCTGCGCTCTGACGTCGTCGCAGCGTACGACGAGCTGCGCGCCGATCCGTCGCAGGCGATCAGCGCCGACGACATGCGCGCGCATCTTGCGATGGTCCACGAGGAGCGCACTGCGTCGAGCGGGGCATGAACCGTCGTGTCGTCTACGCTCCGCGAGCACGAGAGCAACTGACCGACCTCTACACATGGATTGCAGATGAGTCCGGATATCCGGAACGCGCTGCTGGCTATCTGGCCGCGATTCTCGATTACTGCGACGGATTGGTCGTCTTCCCGTACATCGGCGTTGCGCGCGATGATCTCCGGCCCGGTCTGCGCACAATCGGATTCCGTCGTCGAGTCGTGATCGCCTTCGCGGTGACAGAGGAACCCGTCGAGGTGCTTGGCGTCTACTACGGCGGGAGCGACTACGAAGCCCTCATCGCCGCAGAGCTCGAGTAGTCGCCCCGAAGCGCAGGCGGTGCCTCAGGGCGTACTTCTTTGTGCTGATCGCACCTACCCCACCCACTCCAGGAACTCCTCCGCCGTCAGCATCGGCTTGCCCCACCGCGCCGCGTTCTTCGCTTTCGTGGACTGCGACCCTGCCTCGGCCACCACCAGCACATCGGTGCGCACCTTCGTCAGGTTCGGGACGGCCACGAGCCCGCGCGCCTCGGCCATGGCGTGCAGCTCCTCCTTCTCGAGCCAGCCGTGCCGCGGGGAGTGGACGGTGCCGGAGAAGCACACCTTCGCGCCCGGCACCAGCACGTCGGCCGCGAGCACGGGCCCGTCGGCCTCGAAGCCCTCCGGCAGCACACTCACCCCGAAGTGCTGCTCGACCGCGCGCAGCCGCTCCACCACCTCCGCATCGGGGGAGAGCACCCGCTGCCAGGTCTGCTCGAGCAGACGCGCGAGCACCGCCGCGGAATCGTCCTCCGCGCCGAGGTTCCCGCCCACCACGAAGCCCGTCGGCGCCGTCGTGCCGGAGGGCCCGGACGCGCGCGCGAGCAGATACCCGTGCCCGGTCGCGACCTGCCGGAACGCCATCCCGGTGCCCGGCAGCTCGCCGCCGTCGGCCCGCACCCGGCGGGCCGCATCCCGGATCGCGCGGGCCCGTTCGAGCGCCGTCGGCGCCGCGAGCCGCCGACGCTCCTCGGCAGTCAGCAGACGCTCCGGCACCTCGATCCCCAGCGGCACCGGCTCCACGATCCCGTTGCGCTTCAGCTCGAAATCCACATGCGCGAGCTGACGATCCACCCCGACCCCCACCGGCACGCGCCCGGCCAGCAGCGCCGAGAGCGCCGGCCACGCCTCCGCGAGCAGCGGCGCGAGCTGGACGTCCCGCGTGGTGACGCCGAACTCGTCCCGCGCGGAGAACAGATCCGAGGTGGGGTTGATGACGGTGGAGATCTCGTCGCCGTCGTCGGTGACCACCGCGATCTCCACCGGCCGGGGCCGCCACCGATCTCCGACGGTGCCCACCGTCAGCACCGACAGGTACGCCTCGCCGAGCGTGTCCGTCGCCGCGGCGCCGGTGGCGAGATAGCGGCGAACCCGCTGATCCGTCTTCAGATCCCGCGGAAGCACCTCGCGCTTCAGCACCAGCCCCTCGAGGCTCGTGCAGCGCGACAGCGCCACATACAGCTGACCGTTCGCGAAGGTGCCTCCGGTGAGGTCCACGACCACCCGGTCCAGGGTCTGCCCCTGGGACTTGTGGATCGTGATCGCCCACGCCAGCTTCATCGGCAGCTGCGTGAACGTGCCCACGATCTCGTGCACCAGCGAGCCGCCCTCGACGCTCGGCCGGGTGATCTCCCAGGTGTGCTCGCGCACGTGCTCGGTGCGGCCGTCGCGCAGCAGCACCGTGACCACGGGCCCGTCCTCATCAGCACCGATCGCCGTGATACGGCCCAGGGTGCCGTTGACCCAGCGGTCCGACGGGTCATTGTTCAGCAGCATGACCTGCGCGCCCACCGCGATCCGCAGCGTCTCCTCGGTGGGATGCTCGAACCCGTCGGTGCTGCCGGTGAGGCGGGCGGTGAACGTGAGTGCCGGATCCGGCAGCCGCTCCAGCATCTGCCTGTTCCGCGCGCCGACGATCCGGTTGGTGGTCGCGAGTGTCAGCCAGAACTCATCCAGCGCAGGCTCGAACTCGGCGTCGGTGCGCAGGTTCAGCTCCGCCCGCGCATCCTCCAGCAGCGTCCCCTCCCGCACCGCGTTCAGCAGGTGCACGAGCGCGTCATCGCCCTGCTGACGGAACACCGTGGACAGCTCCACCACCGGGAACGTCTCGGTGTCGAAGGAGCGGGCGGAGAAGAAGAACGGGGTGCCGAAGCGCTCCTCGATCCAGCCCGCCTCCTGATCGGTGACCACCGGCGGCAGCTGGTACAGGTCCCCCACCAGCACCAGCTGCACCCCGCCGAAGGGTGTGCCGGGCCGGGGCCCGTAGAGCTCCAGCGCGGCGGTGAGCGCGTCGAACAGATCCGCCCTCACCATCGACGCCTCATCGATGATCAGCGTGTCCAGGTTCTTCAGCGCCTTCGCGAAGCGGCCCGGGTAGTAGCCGGGACCGCGCACCGTCTCCTCGGTGACGCCGAGCGGGAACGAGAACAGGCGATGGATCGTGTACCCGTCCACGTTCAGCGCCGCGATCCCCGTGGGGGCGACCGTGATCGTGGACCGCTCGGTGTGCTCGAGATAGTGGCGGATCAGCGTGGACTTGCCCGTGCCCGCCTTGCCGGTGAGGAACAGGTGATGGCCGGCGTGCAGGTGGTCCAGCGCCGCCCGGAAGTCCTCGGTGATGGTGAGCGGCGCGGCGGCAGCGGGCGGTGCCGGCGCCGCAGCGGGGCCCGGCGTGTCAACTGCCGCGGACGCCGGCACGTCAACAGCCAGCTGACGACCCAATTTCTGCGATTCTTGGTTCGCCAGCGGGCTGTTGCGCTGCTCCGCCGGGGCCGCCGCCGGAGCCGCAGCCGCCGAAGCCGCCGCCGGGCCCACCGCCGCGGGGGCGGCGCCGCTCACGCCCATCGCGGCACGGTACTGCGCGGCCAGCTCGGCCTTGATCCGCCCGCGATCACCGACGGCGATGCCCTGTGAGCGGGCCCAGGCCCTGATCGCGGTGGGGGAGAGGTCAACGGGGCGAGCGTCGCCCGCCGGCACCGGAACGGGTGCCACCGCCGCAGCGGGGGACGGCGCACCACTTGCCGCGGACGCTGGCACGTCGACAGCCAGCTGACGACCCGTTCCGGGCGGATTCTGGTTCGTCAGCCGGCTGTCGCGCTGCTCTGCGGGGGCTGCCGCACGCAGTGCCCGCGTCGCCGTGAGCGGGGCGTCGTAGCCGGTCTGCGCATCCAGCGCCAGAAATCGCTCGAGCAGCCCTGCCGTCGCCGCCGCATCCCCGAGCGCCGAATGCGCCTGCTGATGGGGCACGCCCAGCGCCGCGCAGCACTCGGCGAGAGTGCGTCGCCGCAGCTGAGGCAGGTACAGCGTGCTGCCCTGCAGGGTGCAGTAGGTGGAGAAGCGCGGCATCGGCATCCCGGCACGGGCGAACTCCGCGCGCAGGAACTCCACGTCGAACTCGGCATTGTGCGCGACGACCACGAAGCCCTGCAGAGCGATCCCGATCGTGACCGCGAGATCCGCGAAGCGGGGTGCGCCGGCGACATCCGCGTCGGTGATCCCATGGATGTGGGTGGCACGCACGGGAATGCCGGGGTTGATCCGCGTGCTCCAGCGGTGAAGCTCCCGTCCGTGCACATCGGTGTGCACGATCGCGATCTCGAGGATCCTCTCCCGCGAGGGGTCCAGCCCGGTGGTCTCCACATCGAGCACGGCGAAACGCGCCGCGGAGGCAAGGGACGGGGAGTCGGCACCGAGCTGCGACGACGAGCGCTGGCGAAGACGATCACGCAGCCCCACAGCCACCCCTTCCGTGCAGTCCATCGGACGTCCCCCTGATCATCCCAGACGGGGCCGACCGATGAACGGCCATGCGTATCCTGGCTCGACCACAGCATGAAAGGCCTCGTCATGACCGATCGAACCCAGCAGCCCGCCGAAGAGCCCGTCCCTGAGACCGGCGAGCCGCCGATCCCCACCCTCGAGGAGGACCAGTCGATGGCGCCCCGCCCGGAGGAGGAGGTCGCGGACCAGCTGCGGTCCGAGCCCGACCCGCACGGTCGCCCTCACGACGACGAGTGAGCCCGGCCGGCGTGATCACGGTGGTCGGCTCGATCAACGTCGACCTCATCGCCCAGGTGCGCAGGCACCCGCTGCCGGGGGAGACCCTCCACGGCACCGGCGGGCAGATGCTGCCCGGCGGCAAGGGCGCGAACCAGGCCGTCGCCGCCGCCAAGCTGGGCGGGGACGTGCGGATGATCGGCGCGGTCGGCACCGACGCCCAGGCCCAGGTGGGTCTGACCGGTCTGCGCGCCGCCGGGGTGGACCTGACCGGCGTGCGCAAGGTCGAGGGGCCGACGGGCCTGGCCATCGTCACCGTGGCGGAAGACGGTGAGAACTCCATCGTGGTGATCGCCGGCGCCAATGCGTCGGTGGACGCCGCCCAGGTGGCGTCGGCGAAGAAGGTGCTCGAGGCCTCCGCGATCGTGGTGTGCCAGGGCGAGATCCCGCGCGACGGGATCGAGGCCCTGCCGGCCCTGGTCACCGGACGGTTCCTGCACAACCCCGCCCCGGTCATGGAGCTCGACCCCGCGGTGCTTCGCGCCTCGAACCCACTGGTGGTCAACGAGCACGAGGCCGCCCTGGTCCTCGCGCAGCTCACTCCTGGTGCCGACGGGACGGGGGACCCGGAGCAGATCGTCGCCGCACTCCGCGACGCAGGGATCGCCTCGATGGTCCTCACCCTGGGGGCACAGGGCTCCCTGGTGGCTGACGCCGACGGACTCCACCGCATCCCCGCTGCCCCGGTCACCGCGGTGGATACCACCGGCGCCGGCGACGCGTTCATCGGTGCGCTCGCCGTGGGCCTCGCCCGGGGCGAGTCCCTCCTGGCCGCTGCCCGCCTCGCCTCCCAGGTGGGGGCGTACGCGGCGACCGGCAACGGCGCCCAGCCCAGCTACCCCAGCACCGGCGACGAGCTGCCCCCGCTCGCGGAGGTGAACGCATGAAGCGCGGCGGGATCCTCCACCCCGAGCTGTCCGCGCACCTGGCCCGCCTGGGCCATACCGACACCTTCGTGATCGGTGACGCGGGCCTGCCCGTGCCGCCCGGGGTGGCGCGCGTGGACCTCGCGGTGACCCTCGGCGTGCCCGGCTTCGCCGAGGTGCTGGATGCGATCCTCGCCGAGATCGAGGTGGAAGGCGCGGTCATCGCCACCGAGGCAGCGGGCTCGCCGGTCGGTGCGCTGTTCGATGCCCGCCTCCCGGGCGCCGAGACGGTGCCGCATGAGGAGTTCAAGCAGCTGACCGGTCAGGCACGGTTCGTGGTGCGCACGGGGGAGACCACCCCGTACGCGAACGTGATCGTGCGGTGCGGGGTGCCGTTCTGACCTGGAGGTATCACTGCTAGATCGGCAGCGTGAAAGCGGGGGCATCCACTGACCGATGGGTGCCCCCGCTTCGGCGTGCACGGGGTGCGTCTCGGGATGGCGCGTGGGCCGCCCTGACTCGCAGAATCTCGTGTCAGCCCGGTGAGGCGGGATACTTCACCCGAGTCTTCTCCAGCTTGTCCAGCACGATCGGGACTGCCGCACGATCAGGTGACAGTCCGATCCGACTGGCTGCCCCGATGCCCGCCCTCCGTGCCACCATGCTGCTATGAGCGCTGATTCCTCCCTGCCGTATGTGAGCGAGCAGGACATCATCCGCTTCACCGGAACGACCGCCGCCCAGCGGGGCAAGCGCTACAGCCGCTCGGGCGCCGTCGGGAGGGTGGCCTGGGAGGAGTCCGCCACCTCCACCCGGGCAGGCACGCTCACCCTGGAGGGCGAGGTGCGCGGGACCCGCGCTCAGCCGTACCGCACCCAGGTCACCCTGCGGGAGAACCGCGCTCGGACCGCAACGGCGGGCCCCTCGATGTCGCTGGGGCTGACGGCCCGAGAGCCGGTCGACTCGTGGTGCAACTGCCCGGTGGGCACGGCCTGCAAGCACGCCGCGGCTCTCATGTACACCGTGACCACCGAGGCGATGCGCAGTGGGCTGCTGCGCGCTTCCGACGACGGTCTCGGCGACGCTCTCGACGACGCTCTCGATCACGCACCGCGCGCACCGCGATCCCGCGAGATCTCGCCGCCACCATCCCCTGCACCGTGGCGCCGCACCCTGGCACCGCTGATCGATGTCGCCACGAGCCGTGAGACCACGGCGTTGGCGCTCGGGGTCGAGCTCCGGGCCGGCGCGCGCGGGCACGCCGTCTCGCGGTACTCCTCGGTCCCCGCGACGACCGCGAGTGTGGAGAAGGGGGCACTGCTCAGCGTCGGGCTGCTGCCCCTGCGCGCGGGGGCCGCGAAGCCATGGATCAAAGGCGGCCTGTCCTGGAGTGCGTTCCAGTACTCGACCTCCCAGTACCCGACCGCCCACTCCGAGTTCCCCGCGGAGCACGCCGAGCTGCTGGGCCGGCTCGCGCGGGCGGCAGCCCTCGACCAGCCGTACGGCGGCTACTCCGACGAGCGGCTGCTCCTGGACGATCTGCGCTCCCGCGACGGCTGGGAGCTGCTGGGTCAGGCAGTCCGCGCAGGGGTTCCGCTGGTCGGCATGGGAATCATCGCGGACGTCACCTGGCAGGACCCGGCCCACGTGCACCTCGAGGTCCAGGCCGACGGCGGTGATCTCCTCGTCTCCGCGATGGCCGAGATCGACGGCGTGCCGCGCACCGATCTGCGCCCCGCCGGCCCTGGCGGGTTCATCGACGTCAGGACGGCTCCCCGCGCCACCAGCGTGCAGGTGGTGCTCCATCCCGCCGCGAAGCCCATGCCCGAGACCGTGCGCCGGCTGCTGGAGCACGAGGACACGCTGCGGATCCCGGCACCCGATGCCGAGGAGTTCCTTCGCGACGTCGCCCCGCAGCTCCGCTCCGTCATCGAGGTGACCAGCACGGACGCCTCGGTCGAGTTCCCAGAGCCGGCCCGGGCGCGGCTCGAGCTGGAGGTGCGGCACCTGTCCGAGGACCGGGCCGAGCTGCACTGGGCGTGGGCCTACGATGCTCCCCGCCGAAGAGTCCCCCTCGGCCGCGAGCTGAGCGGGCCGCGCGATGCCGTCCATGAGGGCGCGGTGCTGGAGTCCGTGCGCGAGCACTGGGAGGACGCGGCCGCCCGGGCCGAGCAGCAGCTCGCCGGTGTCGATGCCGCTGCCTTCGTCGACCAGGTGCTGCCCGCGCTGCAGACGCTCGAGCACGTCGACGTCCGCGAGATCGGAACCCGACCGCGCTACGCCGAGCTGCGGGGAGATCCGTCGCTGCGCATCTCCCAGGCCGACTCCACGGACCCGCAGGACAACGACTGGTTCGACCTCGGGTTCGAGGTCACCATCGGCGGCCACCCGGTGCCCTTCACCGCTGTCTTCACCGCCCTGACCCGGGAGGAGCCCTCCGTGCTGCTTCCTGACGGCACCTACTTCCGGCTGGACCATCCCACCTTCGACCGGCTCCGGACGCTGATCCAGGAGGCCGGGGCGATGGACGACTGGGAGCCCGACTCCCAGCGCATCAGCCGGTACCAGGTGAGCCTGTGGGACGAGCTCGAGGACCTCGCTGACGAAGCACTCGACACCACGGCGTGGCGCGAGAGCGTCGGCGCCCTCAGAGCCCTCGAGCAGATCCCGGTGCCGGAGGTGCCAGCAGGACTGCAGGCGACGCTGCGCCCCTACCAGCACGAGGGTTTCGCGTGGCTGTCGTTCCTCTACGACCACCATCTGGGCGGGATCCTCGCCGACGACATGGGACTGGGCAAGACCCTGCAGACCCTCGCCCTGATCATGCGCGCCCGCACCCTCCGCCCTGACGCGCCACCGTTCCTGGTCATCGCGCCCTCCTCGGTGCTGTCGGTGTGGAAGTCCGAGGCCGAACGGTTCGCCCCGCAGCTGGACGTGCGCATCCTGGACTCGACCACCGCTCGACGCGGCAGCACGGTCGCCGAGGCCGCAGCCGGCGCGGACGTCGTCGTCACCAGCTACGCCCTGCTGCGGATCAACGAGGAGGACTACGCCGCTCCGGGCTGGGACGGTCTGATCCTGGACGAGGCGCAGTTCGTCAAGAACCGCGTGACCAAGGCGCACCGGGCTGCCCGCCGCATCCGCGCCCCGTTCCGCCTGGCGATCACCGGCACCCCGATGGAGAACTCGCTCTCGGACGTCTGGGCGATCCTGTCCCTCACCGCGCAGGGCCTGTTCCCCTCCTGGCAGCGCTTCCGGCAGGAATACCTCACGCCCATCGAGCGTGCCGAGTCCGGTGAGGAGGGACGCCGGCTTTCCGAGGAACGCCTGGGTCGGCTCCGGCGACGGATCCGCCCGTTCATGCTGCGCCGCGGTAAGGGCGCGGTGGCGTCGGACCTGCCCCCGAAGCAGGAGCAGGTGGTGAGGGTCCCCCTGCAGCCCGCCCATCGGCGGCTGTATGATCGCGTGCTGCAGCGCGAACGGCAGAAGATGCTGCGCCTGCTGGAGGACATGGACCGGAACCGGTTCGTCGTGTTCCGCTCCCTCACACTGCTGCGGATGCTGGCGCTGGACCCGGCGATCGTCGCCGAGGAGCACGCGAAGGTGCCCTCCTCGAAGCTGGACGCGCTGCTGGAGCACCTCGACGAGATCCTGGCCGAGCAGCACCGGGTGATCATCTTCAGCCAGTTCACCTCGCACCTGGCGCGAGTGGGCCAGGCACTCGAGGACCGGGGCGTGCGCTACGCCTACCTCGACGGCTCCACCCGCGATCGCGCCGGCGTGATCGACTCCTTCCGCAGCGGCGACCAGCCGGCGTTCCTGATCAGTCTGAAGGCCGGCGGGTTCGGCCTCACCCTCACCGAGGCCGACTACGTGTTCCTGCTGGATCCCTGGTGGAACCCCGCCGCGGAGGCGCAGGCGGTCGACCGTGCCCACCGCATCGGGCAGACGCGCAGCGTCATGGTGTACCGCATGGTCGCCGAGAACACCATCGAGGAGAAGGTGCTGGCCCTGCAGGAGCGCAAGGCCGCGCTGTTCAACGCGCTGACCGACGGGAACCAGGCCTTCAACGGCACCCTCACCGCCGACGACGTGCGGGAGCTGCTCGCCGGCGATGGGTGAACGCTGCAGTGCGCCGGCGGACGCAATGTGCTGCGGCGACCGGACCGCCACGTCGCGTCACTGTCAGTCGTCGAGGAACCCCGAGGGGATGTCACGCGCGGTATGCAGCACCCGGTGGACGCGGTCCCGGTGGCGAAGGTATGTCACCGCCGAACCGCGTGGCGTGCGGAACTCAGCAGCAGACCGGGCTCGATGAGCAGGTTGATCGCGATATGAGCGGCGACGGCGGGCAATACGATCCTCCCGGAGGCGAGGTATACCAGCGCCATCAGCACGCCGAGCCCGAACGTCGACAGCAGGATCGGCAGCACCGCCTTCCAGCTGCGCCCGAACACCACCCAGATCGTGTGCGTCGCCGCGAAGAGCAGCGCGGAGACGATGATCTGCAGCACCGTTCCCAGGCCCACCGCCGCGAACCACGACATGAGGAGATGCCGGAAGAACATCTCCTCGATCAGGCCGGAGCCGAGCGCCAGCGGGACGGCGAGAGCCCGGAACCAGGACACCTCGAGAGCCACCGGACGGATCTCCGGGACGGCCCATAGCGTGTATCCCGCATAGCAGGCTGCTGCGAGAGCGGCGACGATCCACCCGGAGGCGGGGATGTCGGTGCCCAGACCGAGTTCCGCGGCGAAAGCGGCGGCATCCGGACCGGCCCAGAGGAGCAGCCCGAGCGCGAATACGACGATCACGCCCGCAGCCAGGCGCGCCGTGCGGCGGCGGGCAGCAGCCTCAGCCGTCGTCGAGGTCGTCGCCATCACGCCGTCCACTGTAGGTGGCCGCATCTCTGAGTGGCTGCTGCGGCGGCTCGGCCGCCCATCTCAGGCCCGGCGCGCCGTGAGCTCCCGTGTCAGCCAGATGGCCAGCTCGTTCTCGTCGGCCGCGAGCCCGTTGGGGAGCCACATGACGGGCTGTGACTCCTCCTCGGTTCGTGCGAGATCGAGCTCGACGCCCGCTGAGTCTCCGCTCTGGCGGCGGCGCTCCTGCTCGGTGACGGCGAGGATGACGAAGGAGCTCGCGCCCGAGCGCATCACGGAGACGTCGGTGATCTGCAACCACGGGATCGGACCGGCCGTGCCGCGCCCCACCGTGATGCCCTCGGCGGTGACGACCGCGGCGGGCCGCCGCGAGAGTGCCCGGCGCACGAGCACCACCACGGAGACGATGGAGACGAGGACCAGCAGCCAGCCGGTGAGGGCGAGCACCAGATCGGCGGCGAGGCCGAGGGCGAGCCCGATCAGGCCGACCACCAGCATCACCAGTGCCAGGAGGACGCTCTTGAGCCGCGACCGGTGGAGCGCGACCTCCTCCCTGCGGGACAGCGCCGCTGCCCATGCCTCGATCTGAGGGGAACTGGTCATGTCTCCGGTGGTCTGCATGCCTCGTCGTACTCCTTCTGTGTGCCAGGGCCCCGGACAGGGCCGACGACCAGGCTAGTGCGCGGTGGCTGCGCTCCCACCAGACGATCCACAACCACCGTGTACTAGAACTAGTACGTGGGTGTACGGTGATCTCATGGCCGACGTGACCCGGACCGAGCTGAATCAGCAGACCGCACGTGTCCTCGCCCGCGTCGAAGCCGGCGAGCAGATCACCGTGACCGATCGCGGCCGGCCGATCGCGCAGCTGACCCCAGTGCCCTCGAATCGCCGGGCGCGCCGACTCGCCACCGGAGCGCTGCGCCCCGCCACGGAGCGAGGCATTCCGGAGATCCGCACCCCGCTGCACGGTTGGAGCACCGAACAGATGCTCGAGGACATGCGCGGAGACCGGGCGTGATCTACCTCGACACCTCCGCGGCGTACAAGCTGCTCAGCCGGGAGCCCGAGGTCAGCGAGGTCGAGGCGCTGTTCGCCGATGGAGCCGAGCTGCTGTCCTCACGGTTGCTAGAGGTCGAGCTGCAGGCGACCGTGAACCGCCGAGGGGGATCGCTGGAGGACGTCGCGGCGATCCTGCGCCGCGTCGAGCTCGACGCGGTCGACGATGAGATCATCGACCACGCCCTGTCCCTGCAGGCGGGACTGTGCGCACTGGACGCGCTGCACCTGTCGACCGCGCTGCTGTACGGGACGGACGTCTCCGCGATCGCCACCTACGACCGCGAGCTCGCCCTCGCGGCGCAGCGCCACGGCCTCGCGATCCATCGCTGACCCCGGGCCGACCGCGGTCGTGACAGCTGCCGGAATGTCCCCGCGAGCGCCACGGTCCTGGGTGTGGAGACTCCTCATCGCGCCCGACCGGGCGGTGCGGGTGCGCGCCCCCGGCGCCTTGATCCCGAGGCCCACACCCCCTCCCAGCATCCTCCCGACCGAACAGTGTTCAATAATGCACCAGCACCGTGGCTCCCGCCCGGTGGCGGACTCGGCGAAGGAGCTGGATCATGAGTGATGTCCTGGCAGTGATAGGTGTCGGCGGAATGGGCGAGGCGATCGCCCGGCGGTCCGGAACGGGCAGGCAGCTGCTGCTTGCGGACTTCGACGAGACCACCCTGGAGCGCGTGGCCGAGACCCTCCGCGGCGAGGGCTTCGCAGTGACCACCCGGAAGGTCGACGTCACCTCCCGCGAGTCGGTCGCCGCGCTCGCCGCCGCGGCTGCCGAGCTCGGCCCGGTCACCGGCGTGGTGCACACCGCCGGGCTCTCCCCGATGCAGGCGCCGACCGCCGCGATCCTGCGGGTGGATCTGTACGGCGTGGCCGTCAGCCTGGAGGAGTTCGCGAAGGTGGTCGCCCCCGGCGGGTCCGGGATCGTCATCGCCTCGATGGCCGGCACCTTCACTGTGGGCCGCTTCCCCGCGGAGATGGAGCAGGCCCTGCTGGGCACCCCTACGGAGGAGCTGCTGTCCCTGCCGTTCCTGCAGGAGGGGGCCGTGGCGAACCCCGGCGTCGCCTACAGCATCTCCAAGCGCGCGAACCAGCTGCGGGTGCATGCGGCCGCGACCACCTGGGGTGAGCGCGGAGCGCGGGTGAACACCATCAGCCCCGGCGTGATCTCCACTCCGATGGGCCAGGAGGAGCTGGCGGGGGAGAGCGGCGAGGGCATGCGCGCCATGATCGCCGGCTCCGGCAGCGGGCGCGTGGGCACCCCCGCCGACATCGCCGCCGCGGCCGCCTTCCTGCTGGGCCCGGACTCCACCTTCGTCACCGGCACCGATCTGCTGGTCGACGGCGGCGTGGTGGCCGGGGTGCGCAGCGGCAGGATCACTCTTCCCCAGTCCTGACCCCAGTCCTGCGGGGCAGGGGCTGCGGGCCCCCTCGCTCACGCTCCGGCGGCCGACGCGGTGGTGCCGCGCCGACGCCGGAGCGGGAGTGCTCAGTCCCCGAAGCGCGCCACCAGTCGTCCGGTGACCTGGTTGTTCCTCAGCCTCTCGAGGCCCTCGCCGATGCCCGAGAAGGGGATCTCCTCGAAGCGCGGGGTGATCTCGCCGCGGACCATCAGGTCATAGACCTCCTCGATGTCCTCGACCGTGCCGCCGAGGGAGCCCTCGAGGGTCTTGCCCAGGATGGAGTTGGTGGCAATCGTGAAGGTCGGCCTGCCGAGGCCCACCTGCACCACCTTTCCGCCGCGCCTGACCGCGTTCAGCGCCGTCTGCGTGGTCTCGAAACCGGCGTAGTCGACGATCAGGTCGAAGTCGCCCGCCGCCATCGCCTGGCCGGTGGGCACCCACTCCTGCGCGTCCGCGACGCAGGCGGTGACACCGGCCTCGAGAGCGAGCGGCCAGACCTCCTCCTTCGTCTCGGCGACGTGGACCTCGGCGCCCGCCAGCACGGCAGCGCGGGCACCGATCTGGCCCAGACCCCCGTACCCGATCACGCCGACCTTCATGCCGGCGCTTGCCCGGCCCACCTTGATCATGGCGTGATAGCTGGTCATCCCCGCGTCGGTGCCGAGAGCGGCGAGGGAGAGGTCCAGGCCCTCCGGGACCCGCGCCAGATCCCGGTGGTCGGCGGCGAGCTGATCGGCGAAGCCGCCAGGGGTGAACATGCCCGTCGGCAGCTGGACGCCGGAGCTGCACACGCCCACCACGTCGCCCACGGCGAAGTCAGTGACCTCCGCACCGAGCGCGGTGATCACGCCCGCGTTCTCGTGACCCTGCGTCATCGGCAGGAAGGGCATCACGCCGTCGCCCACCTCCATGTACATGATGTCCGAGTGGCACAGCCCGGCCGCGCGCACGTCGATGATCACCTGCGTGGGCCCCGGGGTCGGCTCCGGCACCTCGTTGAGCTGGATGGGGGTGCGGTCGCCCATGTACTGCCAAGCCTTCATGGCGTTCCCTTCGATGGTGGGTCCCGGCGGTGAGAGGTCGGGAGCGTGACGGCATCCTCGCCGTGCACGAATAGTCTAACAGTGTTCGGAAATGTGTTCACGGATCTGCGATGACGGATAATGGCCCCATGAACGGACGAGGGCCGGGGCGGCCGCGCGGGACCAGCCATGCCGAGATCCGCGACATCGCACTCGAGCTCTTCCTCGAGCAGGGCTACGCGGCGACATCGCTGGTGAGCATCGCGCGCGAGGCCGGGGTCAGCCGCACCACCCTGTTCGCCTACTTCCGCACCAAGCGCGACATCATCTGGGCGGACCACGACCTGCGCGCGGCGGACATCGACCACGCCCTGGACTCCGGGCCCACCCATCCGGTGGTGGAACTGATCCAGCGCGGCCTGCTGGTCAACGCGCACTACGGGGTCGAGGAGCATGCGGCGCTCGCCGCCCGGATGCGGCTGACCGAGCGGGAGGACGAGCTGCGCGCCTACGCCACCTTGATCGCCCAGGACACCTCCGAGCGCGTCCTCCGGGGGGTGATCCGGCGGGTGCCCGAGGCTGATCCGGCCATGATCGGACTGGTCAGCGCCGCCTTGTCCGCCGCTGCCTCGCGCTGCCTCCGGGAGTGGGCGAGTCAGGAACGGCCCACGGTCCCTCTCGAGGAGCACGTCGCGCAGGGCGTCGGCCCGCTCGTGGAGGCCCTGCGACCGCTGCTGCCGTGAGCGCGGTGACCCGGTGGCCGTGTCCCCGCTCCGCCAGTGAGCAGGAGTGCAGGTGCCGCCCTGAAGGGACCCGATGCCGTCTTCGCGGTCACGATGCACCCCCGTCCTGATCGTGCTGGCGGTGTACCTGGGCTCCCAGATCGACAGCGTGTATTTCCCGCTCCTCGGCACCGCAGGCATGGGGTGCGGCGGCATGGCTCTCGCCGTGCGGAGGCACGAGATCGTCACGATGCTGCAGTCCGAGCTGGTGATCCACGAGGAGGGGATCGTGGCGCATCGCGCCTCCGGCGACCTGGAGGTGATCCCGTGGGAGGAGGCGGCGGCGCTGCAGCCGCCCAAGCGCCCCGGACGGTCCTCGGCGTTCTTCGTGCTCCTCCGGAACCGCAGGCAGGTGCAGATCGCGCGGCTCTCCCTCTCCCCGAGGCAGGATCACGTGGGCAGGTGGCTCCCGCATCCGGACGCTGTGCCGCTCCTCGAGCACTACCTGGAATGGTGCCGACGGACCGGTCGCCTCCGAAGATCGAGCCGGTGAACGCCCGCGGATTCTGAGCGGTGCCAGCTCCGCCACAGAGCTGGACATTTCGCAGGGTCAGCTGCCGCGCGAGGTGGTCGAACATCGCGGAGCAGGCCTGCTGACAAGAAGCCTCAGTCCGGCCGGTGCATATCGAACTTCTGGGCCAGGTCGATCCCGAAGTACGCGCTGGGCCCGCCGGCCCGCAGCACCGGCTCCGCCGCGGCGGTGTCATAGATCCCTTCGACCAGCAACGACTCCTCGATATGGACGCCCACGACCTCGCCGACCACGAACCAGGAGCCGGAGGCCTCCCCGGAGGCTGCCTGCAGATCGATGATCTGGGTGACGCGGCATTCGAAGTTCACCGGAGACGCCGCCACCCGTGGCGCGGCGATCTCGCTCGATGCGGCGGCCTCCAGCCCCGCGGCGTCGAACTCGTCGATCCCGGCGGTCGTCGCGGAGGCGTTCATCTGCTCGGCCAGGGTGCGCGTGACCAGGTTCCAGGTGAACTCGCCGGTGGCCTGGCAGTTGGCGACCGTGTCCTTCCAGGCGTTGCTGGAGAACCCGACGAGCGGCGGGAGGTAGTTCAGCGCAGTGAAGAACGAGTACGGCGCGAGATTGCGGCGACCCTCGGCATCCAGCGTGCCGATCCAGCCGATCGGACGCGGCCCGACGATCGCATTGAACGGGTCGTGGGGCAGGCGGTGCCCCTCGGAGGGCCGATAGAAGTGGGTCATCGGCTCATTGTGTCTCAGGACCGCACCCTGGCCAGGTGTGACGTCATCGCGACTGTGATGCTCTTCATCAGCGGCATCGTTGCAGGCCACGGCCGGATCTGTGCTGCTCCCAGGCAACTGTGAGGACCGCCGTGGCGAACGTTGACACTGCCGAGCAGGATGAGACCCATGGCTTCCCCCGTGCGTCACTCCGCTCGTTCTTCCGCTGCTGGGCCCGACGCGCAGGATCCTCCCTCGCAGAGCCCGGGCGGTGAACCGGATCTGCAGATCAAGAAGCTCTCCCCGATGGGTCTGATCGCCAGTGGAGCGGCCGCGGCCACCGCGACGGTCGTCGGCGGCCAGCTGGGCATCGCGGGCACCGTCATCGGCGCCGCGCTCACCTCGGTGGTCTCCGCCACGGCACTCGCCTTCTACACCGACTCGGTCACCAGGAGCACGCGAAAGCTCAAGGAAGTCGCCGCCCGGGGTCGCGAGCGCCCCCATTCCGCGCCGAAGAACGGTGTTCACTCCTCCCGCACGGGCGCTCGACGCGACCGCCCCGACGATGCGGAGAGCGCTCCCGGCGCGCTCGCCGGCATGGACGAGGCACCCTCCGATGCCTCCACCACCAGGCGCCGGATCGTGAAGATCGCCCTGCTGGCCGCCGTGATCGCACTGATCGGCATCGGCGCGATCTTCGGCATCCAGAGGATCACCGGCACCGAGCTGTCCCCGGGCACGGGACAGATCCAGCGGTCGGTCACCGGTTCCGACGCGGTCTCACCGCGAGGGGACTCCTCCTCGACGGACGACGGTCATGAACAGCAGGACGACTCTGAACAGGACATCTCCGAGCAGGGCGACGATCAGGCCCCGGCCACCGAGGTGCCGGAGGACTCCGGCCAAGGCTCCGGCGGGGAGCAGGACGACGGGACCACGACGGACCAGGGCGGCACCTCGGGCGGCCTGGACGAGGCTCCGATCGACCCGCCGACCTCACCCTCGGGGCAGGGCGACGGTGCGGGCTCGAGCGGTGGGGACAGTGGGAGCGGAGGCGCCGGCTCCGGCGAGTGAGTGCGCACGTCGGCCGGCGGCCGCACGAGCATCTCAGTGCACGTCAGCCTGCGAAGGACTGTGCAGGGAGGCCGCGAGCACCAGAAACCATGAGATCGATCCAACCACTGGGCTTGAGGGTGCTGAGCGAGAGCGATCGGCAGTACGGAACAGGTAACGTCGGTACCAACAATGGTGGCGCCCTCTCCTGCGGAGCCCGCCGCCTCCTGCACTCCTCGGCGACCCCGAGATCCTGGCCCTTCCTACCGACCCTCCCCAAGGAGAGCTCATGAGCGTTCCCCGCCTGCTCGACCACATCGTCATCGCCGGCCCCGACCTGGCCGAGATCGTGGACTGGTTCCACGAACTCACCGGCATCACCGCCGCCCCCGGCGGCACCCACCCCACCGGCACCGCCAACGCGCTCGTGGCCCTCACCGTCAACGGCGAGCCGCGCCCGCACTACATCGAGCTGATCGGCCCCGATCCCGAGCGGGAGGGCGAGGAGCTGCCGAAGACCTTCAGCATCAACCGCCTGAAGAAGCCCACCCTGATCACCTACGCCGTGCATCCCGAGGGCATCGACCAGGTCGTCGAGCGCGCCCGCGCCGCGGGCTTCGACCCCGGCGACGTGGAGGAGCTCTCCCGCACCACCGCCGACGGCACCGAGCTCCAGTGGCGGCTCACCCAGGCCGCAGCCCCGCGCAACTACGGTGTGCCGTTCCTGATCGACTGGGGCACCACCGACCACCCGGGCCTCAGCGGCCTTCCCTCGATCGAGCTGGTCTCCTTCGAGCGCATCGAGGTCAACCCCGGCCCGCAGCAGAAGTCCACCGACGCCCTCGGCCTCGGAGACGGTGTCGCCGAGATCCGTGAGGCGCAGGGCTCCCGGTTCGTGCTCCAGCTGCGCACCGAGGACGGCCGCGACATCACGATCTGAGGCAAGGTCGAGCGCTCCACCCGTCCACGCCGCTGTGGGAAGCTCGGTACTGTCCGACCTCCCGCTGCGCCCGCGCAGCGGCGCCCCGTCGGCCGCCGATCCCACGCACTCAGGAGCCCGATGCCCCGCCCGGAGCCGTACGACCCGACCTCCGCGCTGGTGCTCTCCCTCCTGCTCGGCTTTCTCGGCATCGACCGGTTCTACATCGGGCACCCGATCCGCGGCCTGCTGAAGCTCCTCACGCTCGGCGGGCTGGGGATCTGGTGGCTGGTGGACATCGTGCTGCGTGCAGTCGACGTGCGACGCGCCGGCCGCGCAGCCCGGACCGCACCCGCGCAACCGGCCTCCGTGCCGAGCGCCGGCACGGCAGAGGGGGAGCGGGTGCCGCTGGCGCCTGCCGGGACGGGCGTCGAGCCGCCGGCCCGCACTTCGATGATGACGGAGGTGGTCGGTGAGCATCTTCGGTCCGGCGCCTTTGCGCACCTGCTGGACGGCGTGCCGCAGAACGGCTCCTACTCCAAGGTCGAGCGCATCGCCGCGCTCAGCCTCGAGCCGCACGATCCCCACGATCCGGGCCTCGCGGTCTCGGTGTGGATCGAGGGGCGGCACGTCGGCTTCCTCGCCCGCCAGAACGCGAGCCGTTACGCGCCGCTGCTGGCCGGCATGGCCGAGCGCGGCCACCACCTGACCCTCCACGCCACGATCGCCGGCCGCTACGACCGGCGCCAGGAACGCTGGACGGTCGATGTCAGCCTCGAGCTGCCCGAGCCCGAGCAGATCCTGCCCGAGATCCCGCTGCCCGAGTAGGAACGTCAGCCCGTCACGCCACCCGCGCCGGGATCTCCGCCGCCGCTCTTCGTGTATCGCAGCAGCAGCTCGTCGCCGCCGCGCAGCACGCCGGCCAGTTCCATCGCCGTGGGCGCCGACTGCGGCGCCTGCGTGATGCGCATGGCAGAGCCCGCCTCGAGGGTCGGGGCGAGGGTGAGGCAGAGCTCGTCCACGACGCCTGCCTCGAGGAATGCCCCGAACAGGGTGGGCCCGCCCTCGGAATGGATCCGCCGGTGGCCCCGCGCCTCGAGCTGCGCGCGGACCACGGCCGGATCCACCACCGTCTCGCCCACATCGACGATCTCCGCCACCTCGGACAGGGCCGCCCGCCGTTCCGCCGGCGCCTCGGAGACGGTGAAGATCAATGGCGTGACCGGGGCGTCGGTGAAGATCGGTGAGGCCGAATCGAGATCCAGACGCCGGGTCACCAGCGCGAAGACGGGCTGTGGCGCGAGGCCCTGCTCCACCCGCCAGCGCTCCGCCTCCTCGGGCAGCCGCATCCCGCCGTAGCCCTCCGCGCGCGCCGTGCCGGCCCCGAGCAGGACCACATCCGCCCACCGGCGCAGCAGCTCGAAGACGCGATGATCGGCCTCGTCGCCGAGCCCGCCGGAGAGCCCGTCGCGGGTGACCGCCCCGTCGAGGCTGGAGATGAAGTTCATCCGCAGCCAGGGGCCGGCGGGCGGCGCGTAGAGCTCGAGCAGCTGCTCGTCGGTCAGGTCCGCGCCGGGGGTGGGCCAGAGCGACTGGATCGAGGTCATGGGCGACTCCTGGGGGGCGGGTGAAGCTCAGGATGGATGCTGCGGGGGCTGCGGGGGCTGCGGGGGCTGCGAGGGGTGCGGGGGAGCGGCGTGGTGCTGGCGCAGCGCGCGCAGATCCACCCGGTTCCCGCGGAAGGGAACATGCTCCTTCGCGAGCAGGGCCGGGGCGGTCCCGCCGTGGCAGGTCGCGGGAGTCCCGTCAGCGCGGAGGATCCGCCACCAGGGGATGGACTCGGAGATGAGGCCGACGATCCGGCCCACCTGGCGCGGGTGCAGGCCGGTCGCGAAGGCGATCTCCCCGTAGGTCATCACGCTGCCCGACGGGATCGTGAGGGCGACCGCGCGGACGGCAGCGGCGGGATCCTCCACGGCACCGTCCCTTCCTCGACCTTCTCCGAACCTGCGGAGCGCGCCAGCCCGGTCGTGACCGACGCAGGCTCCTGACCGACGCAGGCTCCTGACCGCACTGTATGCGCTCAGGCCCCCGTCATCGCTGTGATCTCCGAGCCAGCGCCACCGCCTGGAAGCAGGTCTATCGTGAGCAGGGAAGGACCCGATGTGCCCCGCGAAGATGCACCCTGCGAAGGAGAGTCGACATGACCGATCCGCTCTATCCCCAGGCCACCCCTGCCGTCAGCGCGCGCCGCAAGGAGCTGGCCCCGAAGATCGACAGCGCCTTCGCGGAGTTCAGCAAGGCCGTCTTCGAGGACGGCGCCCTGCCCGGAAAGACCAAGCAGCTGATCGCCGTGGCCGTCGCCCACGTGACCCAGTGCCCGTACTGCATCAAGGGGCACACCAAGCTCGCCTCCCGGGCAGGTGCCACGGACGAGGAGATCATGGAGTCGATCTGGGTGGCCGCAGAGATGCGGGCCGGTGGCGCCTACGCCCACTCCACCCTCGCGCTCGACGTCCTCAAGGGCCACGAGCACCACGCCTGACCTCCGCGCGGAGCGTCTTTCCACGGGGTAGAGCATCCCCGCTCAGCCCAGCGCGTCCTCAGCCGGCGATCTCCTCGAGCTGGCGCAGCCACTGCGCCTTCTTCTCGGCGCTCGCCCAGCTGATCTCGAGCGAGTTGCGTGCCAGCAGCACCACCTCGGCGCGGGTGAGCTGCTGCGCCTCGGCGAGCACCGCGATGTTCTCGCTCACGTAGCCACCGAAGTACGCGGGATCGTCGGAAGCGATCGAGACCTTCAGCCCCTCACGCAGCAGGGCCGCGATCTCCGCACCCTTCATCTGGTCGGTCACGAAGGAGTTCGAGACGGGGCAGCAGGTGAAACCGATGCCGCGCTGCTTCGCCTCGGCGACCAGCGCCGGGTCCTCGAGGATGTTGGTGCCATGGTCGATGCGCTCCACCCCGATCGTGTGCAGCACGGTCGCGATGTTCTGGATCGACTGCTCCTGGTCGATGTCGCAGTGCATCGTCAGCCGGTAGCCGGCGTCCTTCGCGGCGGCGAACACCGCCGCGAACTTCTCCGGCGGGTTGCCGCGCTCATCGGAGTCCAGGCCCACGCCCACGATCCGGTCGCGGTAGGGGAGCGACGCGGCGAGGGTCTCCTCGGCGGAGTCGGCGCTGTGATCCCGCAGGAAGCACATGATCAGCGCGGCATCGATGCCGAGCGACGGAGCCTCCTGCACCGCGGACCACAGCCCGTCGATCACGGTCGCGAAGGAGATGCCGCGGCTGGTGTGCGCCTGGGGATCGAAGAAGATCTCCGCACGCACCACCCCGTCGGCCGCCGCGCGGCGCAGGTAGGCGAGGGCCAGGTCGCGGAAGTCCTGCTCGGTGACCAGCACCTCCATCGCCGGATAGTAGACGGCCAGGAAGCTCGTGAGATCGGTGAAGGAGTAGGTGTCCCGCACCTGCTCGACCGTGCTCTGACCGATATCCACGCCGTTGCGCTGAGCCAGCTCGAGCTTCAGCTCCGGCTCGAGCGTCCCCTCGATGTGCAGGTGCAGCTCGGCCTTCGGCAGGGAATCGATGAACGCGCGATCGATGCTGGTCATGGGGGGTGAGATCTCCTCGGTGGGGTGGGTGCTGATCACTGGCAGGGTACGCGCAGGGACCTGCGAGTTCGGTCGGCGGGCGAGCGATGGTGACCGTAATCCATATGTCACGCTATGAACGTCCCATAGTGCAACTTAGGGACTCGTGGTCTACTGGCGGCAGCGGCAGCCCGCCGCGCCCCGTGTTCGCTCCACTCCTCAGGAGACCCTCCATGGCGTCCTTCACCCGTCGGTCCGTACTCGCGCTCAGCATCTCGGTGCCCGCTCTGGCCACCCTCGCGGCGTGCGGTGCGAGCAGCGGTGGGGCGGCGGCCGGCGGGGAACCGGCCAGCGGCGGCACACTCGTCTACCTCGAGCCGCAGACCTGGACCACGCTGTACCCGCCGTCGGCCGGCTTCTATCCCAACGGTGGGATAGTCAACAACGTCACCGACCGCCTGCTGCACCAGAACCCGGAGACCCTCGAGCTGGAGCCGTGGATCGCCACCGCCCTGCCCGAGGTCAACGAGGACGCCACCGAGTACACCTTCACCCTGCGTGAGGGCGTCACCTACTCCGACGGCAGCCCGCTGGATGCCGAGAACGTGGTGAAGAACCTCGACCTCTTCGGCCTCGGTGACGCCGCCCGCGCCCTGACCGTCTCCGAGGCGATCAACAACTACGACCGCGGCGAGGTCATCGACCCCGTCACCGTGCGCTTCCACTTCACCGCCCCGGCGCCGGGCTTCGCCCAGGCCGTCTCGACCATCAACTCCGGCCTGCTCTCCTCGGCCACGCTGGACCGTGACGGGCAGCAGTTCGGCCCCGGCAACGCGACGGAGATCATCGGCTCGGGACCCTTCGTGATCGCCGAGGAGAAGCTCGGCACCCAGGTCAACCTCGCCGTCCGTGAGGACTACGACTGGGCGCCCGCCTCCCTGCAGCACACCGGCCGCGCGCGCCTGGACGGGATCGACATCATCGTCGCCGCCGAGGACAGCGTGCGCGTGGGCACCGTGACCTCCGGCCAGGCCCATCTCGCCCGTCAGATCGAAGCACCGGACGAGCCCCAGTTCGCCGCCGAAGGGCTGTCCCTGCACGCCGCGGCGACCAACGGCGTGAACAACGGCCTGAACTTCCGCTTCCGCGACCCGCTCTTCGAGGACATCCGCACCCGGCAGGCACTGATCGCCGCGATCGACCGGCAGGCGATCGTGGACACCCTGTTCACCGCGAACTATCCGCTGGCCACCGGGGCGCTGGCCACCACGGCTCTGGGCCACCTCGACACCTCCGAGCACTACGCCCACGACCCCGAGATCGCGATCTCGCTGCTCGAGGAGGCCGGCTGGGTCGCCGGGCCCGACGGCACCCGGGCCAAGGACGGCGTCCCGCTCACCCTCACCGCCAACGAGGCCCTCCCGCAGCCGCGCTCGCGCGAGGTGATCACCCTGATCCAGGAGCAGCTGGCCGAGTTCGGGATCACCGTGACCCTGCTGTCCGGGGACCAGGCCGCGCAGGACGCCGCCCGCGCCGAGCCCGGCACCGTGCAGGTGTACCACTCGATGGTGGGCCGCGCGGACTTCGATGTGCTGAAGTCCCAGTACGCCTCCGACAACCGCAACGTCCTGCTGAACCTCGAGCCCGACGGCAGCATCGGCGACCCGGAGCTGGACGAGCTGCTGGCCGCGGTCGCCTCCACCCCGGGCGCGGAGGGTCGCACCGAGGCGTCGGCCGCCGCCCAGACGCACCTGGCCGAGCAGGCCTATATCCTGCCGCTGTTCGAGGAGCCGCAGGTCTTCGGCCTCGCCGACGCCGTGCAGGGCTTCGCCACCGAGTCCGTGGGCCGGCCGAGCTTCCTCGGCACCTGGCTCGCCGGCTGAGGGCCCCGGTGCACTACGTCCTGCGCCGCACGGGCGGCGCCGTGCTGGTCCTGGTCCTCGCGTTCACCGCCGCCTACGTGATGCTCACCGCCCTGCCCGGGGATGCGGTGATGGCCCGCTACGGCAGCCCTGACCTGGGGCTCTCCGCCGCAGAGCTCGCCGAGATCCGTGCCGCCTACGGGGCCGACCAGCCTGCCCTGGTGCAGTACTTCGACTCGGTCACCTCGTTCCTGCGCGGCGACCTGGGCTACTCCGTGCAGACCGGTGCCTCCGTCTCCGCTCTGCTCACCGAGGCGCTGCCTGCCACGCTGACCCTCGCGGCGCTGGGCCTGGTCGTCGCGGTGACCCTCGCCGTGGTCATCGCCTTCATCGCCACCCACGGGAGCCTCCGCCACCTCGGCGCCACCCGGGCCCTGCGCGGCGCTCTGCGGGGCCTGCCCCCGCTGATGGTCTCGCTGCCGGTGTTCTGGATCGGGATCATGCTGCTGCAGGTGTTCTCCTTCCAGCTGGGACTGGTCCCGGTGCTCAGCGCGAGTCCGCTCCAGGCGCTGATCCTGCCGGTGATCACCCTCGCGATCCCGATCGCGGCGCCGCTGGCCCAGGTGCTGATCCGCTCGATCGACGAGGTCTCCTCCCAGCCCTTCGTCGCCGTCACCCGCGCCCGCGGCGCCTCCACTTGGTGGGTGCTCACCCGCAGCATCGCCCGCAACGCCCTGCTGCCCAGCCTGACCATGGCCGGACTGCTGTTCGGAGAGCTGGTGGGCGGTGCGGTGGTCACCGAGACCGTGTTCGGCCGGATGGGGGTGGGGCAGCTGACCGCGCAGGCGGTCGCCGCCCGCGACACCCCCGTGCTGATGGCGGTGGTGGTGCTCTCCGCGGTGGTGTTCGTGCTGATCAACCTGGTGGTGGACCTGCTCTACCCGGTGCTCGATGCCCGACTGCGCAGCTCCGCCTCCGCGCCTGCTGCTCCTGTTCCCGCCAAGAGAGCGATGGTGCCGGCCTGATGAGCATCCTGACCCGCACCACCGCCCCGCGCCCCCGCACCCCCCTCGGGGCCGACGAGCCCGCCCCCGGGGCCGACACCGGGGCCTCCCCCGGGGCCGCCCCGGGGGCCGTCGGGGGCGACCGTTCACCGCTGCAGCGAAATGGCACCCAGCGACTGACTGCCCGGCGCCTCGCCCGGCGCCTCACCAGCCTGCGCCCCACCGTGGCGCTCTCCGCGCTGGTGCTGCTGCTCGCGCTCGCCTGGGCCCTGGCCCCGGGCCTGTTCACCGGCTTCAGCCCCACCGCCTCGACCACCGAGGCGCTCCAGGCCCCGAGCGCCGCACACTGGTTCGGCACCGACTCCACCGGACGGGACCTCTACTCCCGCGTGGTCCACGGCGCCTCCCACTCGATCACCGCCGCGCTGATCGCGGTCGCCGTGGGACTCGTCGCCGGCACCACGATCGGGGTGCTCGCCGGGACCGTCGGCGGACTCGTCGAGGAGGCGCTGATGCGCCTGGTCGACGTGCTGCTGGCCATCCCGGGCCTGCTGCTGTCGCTGTCGGTGGTGATCCTGCTCGGCTTCGGCACCACGAACGCCGCGATCGCCGTGGGGATCACCTCCATCGCGACCTTCGCCCGGCTCTCCCGCTCCCGGGTGCTCGAGGTGCGGCGCAGCGAGTACGTCGAAGCCGCCTACGGCTCCGGCGGCACCCTGCCCGCCATCCTCTGGCGCCACATCCTGCCCAACTCCGCAGCCCCCGTCCTGGCGCTCGCCGCGCTGCAGCTGGGCTCCGCGATCCTGCAGATCTCCACCCTCGGATTCCTCGGCTACGGTGCCCCGCCGCCCACCCCCGAATGGGGGCTGCTGATCGCCGAGGGCCGCGACTACGTCGCCACCGCCTGGTGGTTGACCCTCCTGCCCGGCCTGGCCGTGGCCGCCGTGGTCCTGTCCACCAACCGCCTCAGCGCAGCCCTGGGACAGGGGGAGCAGTCATGAGCAACCCGCCCCTGCTCGAGATCACCGACCTGTCCATCAGCTACCGCAGCCGCCGCGGCGCCGTCGACGCGGTGCGAGGGATCGACCTGTCCGTCGCCCGCGGCCAGGTCACCGCGCTGGTCGGCGAATCCGGGTCCGGCAAGTCCTCCGCCGCCCACGCCGCGATCGGGCTGCTGCCCGGTAACGGCCAGGTCATCGGCGGATCGATCACGCTCGGCGGCCAGCACGGCGCGCGCGAGCAGCTGGTGGGCCTGCCCGAGCATGCCTGGCGCGAGCTGCGCGGCACCCGCATCGGCCTGATCCCGCAGGACCCCACCAGCTCGCTGGACCCCGTGCGCACCATCGGCGCGAGCGTCGCCGAGCCGTTGCGGATCCACGGCTGGCGCGACCGCGACCAGATCACCGTCCGCGTGCACGAGCTGCTGGAGCGGGTGGGCCTGGACGACCCCGAGACCCGCGCCCGCCAGTACCCCCACGAGCTCTCCGGCGGGATGCGCCAGCGGGTGCTGATCGCTGCCGCCCTCGCCCTGGACCCGGATCTGCTGATCGCCGACGAACCCACCAGCGCGCTGGATGTCACCGTCCAGGCCACGGTGCTGGATCTGATCGACGAGCTGCGCGAGGCGACCGGCGCGGGAGTCCTGCTGATCACGCACGACCTCGCCGTCGCCGCTGACCGCGCCGATGAGCTGGTGGTGATGCGCAGCGGCCGCATCGAGGAGTCCGGCCGCTCCGCGGAGGTGCTCGCCGCCCCGTCGGCCGCGTACACCCGCACCCTGCTGGCCGACGCCCCCTCCCTGCGGCAGGTCGTCGAGCGCAGCCCTCACCGACCCGACCCCGGGACCACCCCGCTGGTGCGGGTGCGGGAGCTGCGCCAGGAGTTCACCCGCCCCGGCGGGGAGCCGTTCGTCGCGGTCGACGGGATCTCCTTCGACATCGCCCCCGGCACCACCCACGCCCTGGTGGGGGAGTCCGGCTCCGGCAAGACCACCACCGGGCGGGCGATCGCCGGCTTCCGCCGTCCCACCGCGGGCAGCATCGAGGTGGCCGGCACCGAGGTGACCGCGATCGGGAAAGGCAGGGCGCTGCGGGAGTTCCGCGCCACCGTGCAGCTGGTCCACCAGAACCCCTTCGGCTCCCTGGACCCGAGGCAGTCCATCGCCGCGATCCTCGAGGAGCCGCTGCGCAACACCCGCCGCGGCACCCGGGCCGAGCGCCGCACCGCCGCCCTGCACCACCTCGAGCTGGTCTCCCTGCCGCCGGAGGTCGCCGACCGTCGGCCGCGCGAGCTCTCCGGCGGGCAGCGCCAACGGGTCGCGATCGCGCGTGCCCTGATCCTGCAGCCCGAGCTGGTGGTGCTCGACGAGGCGGTCTCCGCTCTGGACGTCACCGTGCAGGCGCAGATCCTGCGCCTGCTGGCCCGCCTGCAGGAGGAGCTCGGCCTCACCTACCTGCTGATCTCGCACGACCTCGCCGTGGTGCGCCAGGTCGCGGACACCGTCTCGGTGCTGCGCCGCGGCCAGCAGGTCGAGGCGGGCCCCGTGGGCCGGGTTCTGGAGAACCCCCAGCACGAGTACACCCGGGCGCTGCTCGCCGCGATCCCCGGCGCGGGCCGTCCCGCGGCGGCACCCGGCCCTTCATCCGCCTCCAGCTCCGCACCCGCCACTGCACCCGCCCGCAGCTCTCTCCCCGAAGAGGTTTCCGCCCCATGACCGGACCCCGATTGGGCCTGTTCACCCGCCTGCTCGAGAACGCCCCCGCTGCCGATCGCTACCGCTTCGCCCTCGAACAGATCCGCCATGCCGATCAGCTCGGCTTCGCCTCCGCCTGGGTGGCCCAGCACCACTTCGGCGAGCACGAGGGCGGGCTGCCCTCACCCTTCGTGCTGCTCGCCGCCGCGGCGCAGCACACCACCGACATCGCGCTCGGCACCGCCGTGCTCACCCTGCCGATCGATGACCCGCTGCGCGCCGCGGAGGACGCCGCCGTGCTCGACGCCCTCTCAGGCCGCCGGGTGCAGCTGGGCATCGCCGCCGGCGGCACCCCCAGCTCCTTCCCGGCCTTCGGCCGCGACCCCGCCGCGCGCCGGGAGCTGTACGCCGAGCACCTCGAGGTGCTGCGGAACACGCTCGCCGGGCGCGGGATCCGCGGTACGGACTCGCAGATCTACCCGCCCGCCGGCGACCTCGACGAGCGGATCTGGCAGGCGACGTTCTCCGCCGACGGCGGCCGCCGCGCCGGGCAGGCGGGGGACGGGCTGTTGCTCTCGCGCACCCAGCCGCGCCCCGACGGGAAGCACGACCTGCCGCTGCACGCCCTGCAGCTGCCGATCATCGAGGCCTATCGCAGCGCGCTGCCCGACGGTGCTGCGCCGCGGATCCTCGCCTCCCGCACCGCACTGGTGGTCGACCCTGCGCAGCGTGCCCGCGCCCTGCAGCTCGCCGAGCCCGGGCTGCGGAAGCTCGCCGCGACCCAGCCCGGCTTCGACGCCTCCGGGGCGAGCCTCACGGAGCTGATCGCCGTGACCGACACCCACGTCGGCACCGCCGAGGAGGTCACCGCGTCGCTTGCGGCCGACGCCTCGCTGCGCGAGGTGACCGACGTATCCTTCCAGGTCCACTCGATCGACGCCGGGCACGAGCTGACCCTGCGCAGCCTCGAGCTGCTGGCCACCGAGGTCGCCCCGCAGCTCGGCTTCGCGACCGGTCCGGCTGCCGCGCGGGAGCTCCGCGAGGCGCATCGGGTGCCCGTCGCCTGAGCGCCGGGCCGGGCCGGGTGCGGGGCCCCGCCCGTTACCGCCCCGGTTCTACCGTTCGGCCCGGAGAGTTGCCGCCCTCTCCCGCACTGAATAGCGTGGAGAGCAGTCCGAGCAGTTCATCGACATGATCGACCAGGAGGAGCTCCCATGAACGACACCGTCAAGGTCCCCACCCCCGCCGGCGCGAAGCGTACGAAGAAGGAGAACGCTGAGAGCGGCTTCCTCGCTCCCGCCGCGCTCGCCAAGAACCTCCAGGCCGTGCTCGTGGACCTCACCGCACTGCAGCTGGTGGGCAAGCAGGCCCACTGGAACATCGTGGGCCCGAACTTCCGGGACCTGCACCTGAACCTCGACGAGATCGTCGACATCGCCCGCGCCAGCGGCGACCAGGTCGCCGAGCGCATGCGTGCCCTCCATGCCACGCCCGACGGCCGGCCGGCCGTGGTCCCCGAGCAGACCTCCCTGCCCGAGTTCCCCCAGGGCGAGGTGCTCACCCACGATGCGATCGACCTGATGGTCACAGCGATCGAGAGTGTGGTCGGCACCATGCGCGACGTCCACGACGAGGTCGACGAGGCCGACCCCACCTCGGCGGACATCCTGCACGGCATCCTCGAGCAGCTCGAGCAGCAGGCCTGGTTCCTCAGCGCGGAGACCCGCACCCCGAAGACGAGCTGAGGCCGCGCCCTACCCCTCCGGCGCCACGTTGTAATTGATGCGGAACAGGTTCCCGGGGTCGTAGCGCTGCTTGACCCGCTGCAGCCGGCGATAGGTCTCCTCGCCGTAGATGCGACGGGAGTAGTCGTTCAGGGGATGGGCGAACTCGCGGGCCCGGAAGTTCACGTACTCACCCTGCTCGCTGAGCTGGTCCATCACCGCGTGGGCCTGCTCGGCGAAGGCGGTGAGGCGAGCATCCTCCTCCGCGTCCTGCCAGAACCCGTAGATGGCCATCCAGAAGCGGGAGCTGCGATTGGGGAAGGCGGTGGACTCCTCGGGCACGCGGGCGAAGGCTCCGCCGAGGTGGTGGATGTCCACGGCGGTGCCCCTGCCGGGGATCGCCGAGGCGATCGCGGTGAGCGCATCCAGCGCGTCCTCGTCCATCCGGGAGAAGGCCGCGTTGCGCCAGAACCCGCGGGCACCGTCCGGGAACAGCTCGTCCATGGCGCTCTGCCACTGCGGCCAGGAGATCGGGCCCGAGGTCTGGTCATCCGGCGGAGCGGCCCGGCGCAGGCGGTCCAGCAGCAGGTTCCCCGCCCTCACGTCATCTCCCACGTACGCGCAGCGGATGATCAGCCATGCCTCATCGCCCATCCCGAGGTTCTCGGGCATGACCATCACCGTGAGGATCGTGGTGAGCGTATCGGGCAGGTCGCGGCTCCAGCGCTCGAAGGCCGCGAGTGCGCGGCGCCAGCGGGCGGGCTGGTAGAACAGGGTCGCGCCGAGCACCGTCTCCGGCAGCGACACCGCACGGTAGGTGAAGGAGGTGACCACCCCGAAGTTGCCGCCGCCGCCGCGCAGGCCCCAGAACAGATCGGGGTTCTCGCTCGTGCTCGCGGTCAGGTGCGTGCCGGCGGCGGTGATCACCTCGGCGCGCACCAGCCGGTCCAGCGCCAGTCCTGCCCGTCGCACCAGCCAGCCCACGCCGCCGCCGAGCGTCATCCCGGCGATCCCGGGCGTGGACACCGTCCCCAGCGGTACGGCCAGGCGGTGAGGGGAGGTCGCGGCGTCGACGTCGGCCGCGAGAGCGCCGGGCCCGGCCGTCACCAGGCGGCTCTCCGGATCCACGGTCACCTCCCGCAGGCCGCTGAGGTCCAGCACGATCCCGTCGTCGATGGTGCCGAGGCCCGCGATGCTGTGCCCGCCGCCGCGCACCGCGAGCGGCAGCCCGGTCTCCCGGGCGGTCTCCAGCACGGGGATGACCTCGGCCGCGGAAGCGACGCGCACGATCGCCAGCGGATACCGGTCGATCATCCCGTTCCACACCGCGCGGGCCTCGTCATAGCCCTCATCGCCCGGTTCGAGGAAGGTGCCGTCGATGCGGTCGCGCAGCCGCAGCAGCGCCGGCCTCGCCTCGGGAACCGGGTATCCGTTGATCGTCATCGCTGCCAGAGCTCCCTGCACCGGTGGGCGAGCCTCGCCCACGATCTGGGCGGGTGAACCGCGGACGTCCTCGTCCTCGTATCCGATCAGCCGGACCGGAACCATGTGCGGCACCTGCCATGGTCTGCGTGAATCCTGCTCTCGACGGTACCCCTGCGGGTACGGGGGAGCAATGGCCCAACCGCCCGGCAGGTCGGGCGGGCAGGCCCAGGACGCGGCCACCGATCGCCGGATGCTCCTTGTCCCTCGCCTGACGCCTGCTGGATAGGCTCAGCAGTACTCGCAGCGCCGCCCCCACGCGCGCTGCATCGAAGGAGGATCCGTGCCCAGCATCGTGCAGCTCGACGCCATCACCCAGGACGACCTCATCGCCGCCGGCGCGACTCGCTGGGCCCGTGGTGGGGACGTGATCGGTGCGTTCGTCGCCGAGATGGACTTCGGGGTCCCCGCGGCGGTCACCGAGCGCCTGTACGCCGAGGTGGAGCGGGGCGCGTTCGGCTACCTCCCCGCCCGGCTCGCCGCCGAGCTGCCGCAGGCCACCGCCGGATTCCTCGCTCGGCAGACCGGCTGGGTCGTGGATCCCGCGCACATTCACGAGATGCCGGACGTCATCTCGATCTTCCAGGCCGTGATCGGGAACTTCCTGCGCCCGGACTCGAAGATCATCGTGCCCACCCCGTCCTATATGCCGTTCCTCGAGGTGCCGCCGCTGATGGGGCGTGAGGTCATCGAGGTCGAGATGCTCCGCGACGACTCCGGCTGCTACCGCTACGACCTCGCCGCGCTCGAAGCCGCATTCGACGCCGGCGGTGAGCTGCTGGTGCTGTGCAACCCCCACAATCCCACCGGCAGGGTCTTCACCGGCGAGGAGATGGACCCGCTCATCGACCTGGTGGATCGCAAGGGCGGGCGCGTGTTCTCCGACGAGATCTGGATGCCGCTGGTGCTCGAGGGCCAGCACCTTCCGTACGCCTCGCTCAGCGATACCGCAGCAGGCCACACGATCACCGCCATCTCGGCATCCAAGGCGTTCAACCTGCCCGGGCTGAAGTGCGCACAGCTGATCACCAGCAACGACGCCGACCGCGACCATTTCGCGACCGTCGGCCACTTCGCCCGCCACGGCGCCGCGAACCTGGGCCTCGCCGCCACCTCGGCCGCCTACACCGAGGCAGGGGAGTGGCTGGAGGACGTCGTCACCTACCTGCGCCGCAACCGCGACACCCTCACCGAGCTGGTCCGCACCCTGCTGCCGAGGGCCCAGCTGACCGCGATGGAGGGCACCTATGTCGCCTGGCTCGACCTGCGCGCTTACGGCATCACCGGCTCCCTGCACGACCACCTGCTCGAGACCGCCCGCGTCGAATGCACCGACGGCACCGATTGCGGCGCCGTCGGAGCCGGACATGTGCGGCTGATCTACGCGATGCCGCAGCCGCTGCTCATCGAGGCGGTCACCCGCCTCGCCCGGGTGCTGGAGCCCGTGAAGAGCGGCGACGGGTTCGTCGTCAGTTGATTCGTGCACGGAGTGCGCCGTCGGAGAGAGCGCGTCGTGAGCTGGATGTCGCGCGGCATCCCTTCAGCCGTCATCATGGGAGACATGCCGAAGAAGCGCAGAACACGACGCGACCACCGCGAACAGACAGGTCCCGGCCCTGACCGGCACAGCACCGGTACCCGCCGCTGGGAGCGGGATGTCGAGGCGCTACTCGCACAGTTCGTGCTGTCGCGCCGGGACGCTGTCTCCGTGGCGACGGCGGACTCGGAGGCATCCCATGTCGAGCAGCTGCTGCGACTGAAGGCGGAGCAGCTGGAGAGCCCTGACCCCACCTACTGGACCGGGGAGCTCATCGAGGTGCTGCTCACCGAGGTGGCGCCCCGGAAGGTGGTCCAGCCGCGGGAGATGGTGATGGCGCAGGGCCCGGCGCTCGGGCAGTTCCTCGGCTTCCTGCAGGAGTCCGGCCGCCGACACCCCGACGGGCTCACGGCCGATGACGCCCAGGAGCTCCTGGCGGAGCTGGAGTTCACGACGCTCGAAGCGGCCGACGACCCCTCCCGTCGTACCTTCTCCGGGAACATCCTCACCTACGCCCAGACCCTCGGCGTCGAGCTCGACGACGCCGAGACCCTGGAAGACTTCATGACCTGGTACAACACAGAGCTCACCGTGGTAGAACGCCATGAGCTCAGCGACACAGGGCAGCTGCGGAACCCCTCCCGTCCCTACATCCCCGGTGCTCGCAGCCCAGCGCTCGGAGCCGGCAGCGGCTCCGCCTTCTTCTCCCATGCCCCGGCACCGGAACCTGTCAGCACGGACCCTGCGGCCTCCGCCGGTGCGGAGGCGCTCGGCTGGCCCTGGTTCCTCCCGCAGGACGGGCTGTCGCGCAGCGCCCTGGAGAGCTCCGTCGACGTCGACGAGGACCCGGTCGGAGCGGCGGCCGTCTACGCCGAGATCCCTCTGGTGCGCGGCGCCGTGCGCCTGCTCGAGCACGTGGGCGAGGGCCGCCGGATCACCTCCACCGGCGCGCTGCGCATGGCCGACGTCCGCGCCCTGGTCGAGGCATGGCAGCTCGACCTCGGCGAGCAGAAGCTCACCACGATGTGGCAGGTCGGCCCGATCGTCGGCCCCTGGAACGCCCTGGTCAGCGGCGGCTGGCTGGAGCTGAGCAGCACCCGGGTCACGCCGGGGCAGGGGCTGACGCCCGCGGTCCCGCAGACGGAGGACCCTGCGGCCTTCGTCCGCTTCTCCCGGGCGCTGCTCATGCTGCTGATCCTCGACACCCTGCAGCAGGGGCCCGAGGGGGGTGGCCTGTTCGGCGGCCCCGACACCTTCGCGGCTCTGATGCACACCATCGCGCCCGGCGGACTCGCACTCCCGGCCACGATCCGCGTCGCGCTCGACCGTGACCTGGTCCCGGCGGACCTCGGCGGTGACCCCGACATGGACGAGATCCAGCGGTACTGGCAGACGGGACGGGACCTGGCAGCGCTCGCGACCTACGGACTGCTGGTGCGCGAGGCCTCCCCGGACGGGAACGACCTCCGATTCCACGGCACCGTCGAGGTGATCGTCGAGGCCTTCGGCGCACTGGAGATGCAGGAGGAGTATGAGGGTCTGGGGTGAACACGGCGATGCGGACGTCGCGGACCACATGACGTTCGCCGTCCCGGCGTCGATCCTCTCGCCGTGGATCTGTACGGCGCGGTCACGCGTCGTCCGAGCGCCGCACCTCATGCACCGTGAGTCCGTCGATCCCCTCGAAGTCCTTCGGGTTCGCCGTGTAGACCGGCAGTTCCCGGGACATCGCGACGGCGGCGATCAGTGCGTCGTAGGCGCGGGCGGCAGGCTTGCGGCCTGAGGCGCGCAGCGCCGCGGCGACCAGCCCGAAGGCGCGTGCCGCAGAGCTGTCGAAGGGGATCGGCTCGAAATCTGCTTCCGCCTGCTGCAGATGTGCCTGCCGCGCCGCCCGCACGGAGGCTGACCGGGCCGCGTGAGGGCCGACCGAGAGTTCGGCGAGGGTGATCGCAGTGATGCTAGGCCTCGAGGGCAGGGATGACGGGTCCAGCGAGGCAAGATCGATCAATGCCGAGGTGTCCAGCACTCCATGGCTGTCCGGGTGCGTCACAACGCTGGATCGATCAGCTCGTCGATCTCGGCCTGCAGCTCCGCTGCATCGATCGCAGGCAGTGAACGCCGATGGGCGATCAGCGTCTCGACGGAGAGTGCCCGTCGAGGAAGGGGGCCGACGGCGGCGACGGGCTCGCCGTCCCGCGTCACGGTGAGCGTCTCCCCGTGCTCAACCCGACGAAGCACTTCGGCGCTGCGATTCCGTAGGTCTCTGACCGTCACTCCGTTCATGAAGGGAGTGTATCACCGGTGATACCGAAGCCCATGGCGCAGGTTCTGCGGTCAGCCCCCGATTCGGCGTGCAGGCGGCGTGGTGGGCAGCATTGGCTGCTCAGCTCGCGGCTCTCAGCTCACCGCCCGGCGAACACTGCGACGCTCACGGCGGTCTCCTCCGGCTCGCCCTGATCGACCGAGCGCTGCACCGTCCACGGCTCGCCGCGGTCGAAGGTCTCGGCGATGCCACCAGAACTCTGTCTCCTGTGAGCTGTGAACGGCTGTGGAGCGTTCAAGACCTCACGAGCGACAGAAATCCGGTGGCGAGACCGGTGGCGAGATCAGGCGGAACGCCGCCAGAGGAAGCAGTGCGTCACACCGCTGTCAGCAGTGATCTTCTCCAGGTGGAAGCGGTCCTCGAGATCCTCCGGCCGATCCCAGAGCTTCAGGCCCGTCCCCAGCGCGATCGGCGCGATCGCCACGTGCAGCTCGTCGACCAGGTCTGCGTCGAGGAAGGCGCGCAGGGTGGTGACACCCCCACCGAGCCGCACATCGAGCCCATTCGCTGCCTTTCTCGCCTGTTCAAGTGCCTCAGCCGGGGTGGCGTCGAGGAAGTGGAAGGTTGTCTCGCCCTTGACCAGCGGCGGGCGCGGGTGGCTCGTGAGCACGAAGACAGGGGTGTGGAACGGTGGTTCCTCACCCCACCAGCCCTCCCATGTCTCGTCGGGCCAGGGGCCGGACTTGGGGCCGAACTTGTGACGGCCCATGATTTCGGCGCCGATGCCGTGGGTGAAGTCGCGGGTCAGGCGGTCCTCGAAGCCTCGGCTGCCGCCGGCGTCCGTGCGGTTGGGCCAGCTCGCGGTGCCCGCAGCCCAGCTCATCAGCTCCATCGGATTCACGTCGTGGCCGAAGGGCTGCTCGAGCGTCTGGTCCTCGCCGGCGGCGATACCGTCGCGGGAGACAGTGAAGTTCTGGACGCGCAGGCGCTGCGACATGGGTGGGTCCTCTCGGAGGGGTCCGGGCCGCCCATCCTGCTCCTCGCGGGCGTGGCTGTCACGCCTGGTGCTCACGCCCGAACCCGTCAACCCCACTCTTGGCACTGAAGGGCGGCACGCCCGACCCTCAGGCATGACCGTGGCGGCCCCACCACGTGGAGCCGCCACCGAGAACTGCGCGCAGACCGGGCTCTCGCCCGGGCCGGATCAGTCCCGCTTGTCCTTGTCGCCGAACATCCCCTCAGCGGCACCCTTCACGGAATCGCGGGCGTCCTGGAGCTTGTCCTTCGCCTCGGCCTTGCCCTGCTGGGCCTGACCCTCGGTCTCGGTCTGCTTGTCGCCGGTGGCCTTGCCGAAACCTTCCTTGGCCTGGCCGCCCAGCTTGTCCTTCGCGTTCTCGAACTTCTCGTCGGTGCTCATCGCGTACCTCCTGATGTCGAGGGTCCGCGCCGATAATGCGCGGTGATGGCGAGTGTAGAACGACAGCGCCGGTCGGGTCCGACCTTCCGGTCGGAGCCGATGCGCCTGCGCGTCAGCCCTTCGACGCCCCGGTGACCGCGTCCCGGAACCAGTCGACGTCACGCCTGGCACACACTCATCTCACCTGCTGCGCCGTCAGCGGGATCCGACCCCCGGCCAGGACCATGCCCACCTGGCGCTCCGAGAGCCGGTGCGCCAGGCGCACCTCGCGCCCGCCGATCGTCGCGCTCAGGCTTCGACCCTCGTGCAGCGCCGCGTGTACGCCCTCGAGGATCACCTCATCGCCGACCGCGATCGACTCCAGATCCGCAGGGTCCTCGAACTCGAGCGGCACGATCCCGAAGTTCGCGAGGTTCTGCCAGTGGATCCGGGCGAAGCTCACCGCGATCACGGCCTGCAGCCCCAGGTAGCGCGGGGCGATCACCGCGTGCTCGCGCGAGGAGCCCTGTCCGTAGTTCTTCCCGGCCACCACCACGTGTCCGCCGTCGGTCTCCCGGGCCCGGCGCGGGTAGTCCTTGTCGATCCGGGTGAAGGCGAAGTCGGCGATGCGCGGGATGTTGGAGCGGAAGGGCAGCACCTGGGATCCGGCCGGGAGGATCTCGTCGGTGGAGACGTCATCGCCCATCACCAGCAGCGTGGGCACCGCGAGGCGGTCCGCGACCGGCGCGAAGTCCGGCAGCGAGGAGATGTTGGGTCCCTTGACCAGTTCGACGGACAGCGCCTCCTGCTCGGGCAGCGGTGGGATCAGCATGTCGCTCATCTGCGCGTACTGCCCGGGCAGCGTGGGTCGCGGATACGGGAGGTCGTGGCTGGCCTCGAGGGTGCGTGGATCGGTGATCGTCCCGGTCAGCGCCGAGGCGGCTGCGGTCTCCGGGGAGCACAGCCACACCGCATCCTCCTCGGTGCCGGAGCGGCCCGGGAAGTTGCGGGGCATGGTGCGCAGGGAGTTGCGGCCGCTGGCGGGGGCCTGGCCCATTCCGATGCAGCCCATGCAGCCGGACTGGTGGATCCGGGCGCCGGAGGCGACCAGCGACCCCAGCCAGCCGCCGGTGATGAGGTCCGCCAGCACCTCCCGCGAGGTGGGGTTGATGTCCACCGACACCCGCGGGTCGGCCTGCCTGCCGTCGAGGATCTCAGCCACCACGGCGAAGTCCCGCAGCCCCGGATTCGCCGAGGAGCCGACGACCACCTGATTCACCGGCTCTCCGGCCACCTCCGCCACCGGCACCACGTTGCCGGGGGAGGAGGGGCGGGCGATCAGCGGCTCGAGCGCAGCGAGGTCGATGCGCTCGGTCAGGTCGTAGGTCGCGCCCTCGTCGGCCTCCCAGGGCTCGAACTGCTCGGCGCGGCCGACGGCCTCCAGGTAGTCGCGGGCGGCGTCGTCGGCCGGGAAGACTGTCGCGGTCGCCCCGAGCTCGGCGCCCATGTTGGCGATGACGTGCCGGTCCATCGCATCGAGCTGGGCGAGCCCCGAGCCGTGGTATTCGATGATGCGGCCCACGCCGCCGCTGACCCCGTGACGGCGCAGCATCTCCAGCACCACGTCCTTCGCGCTGACCCAGTCCGGCAGGTTCCCGGTCAGCTCGACGCCCCAGATCTCCGGCAGGGTGACGTACAGCGGCTGGCCCGCCATCGCCATCGCGACCTCGAGCCCGCCCACGCCGATCGCCAGCATCCCCAGTGCCCCGGCCGCGCAGGTGTGGGAGTCCGAACCGATCAGCAGCGCGCCCGGACGACCGAAGTGTGCCTGGTGGACGGGATGGGAGACGCCGTTGCCGGCCTTGGAGAACCACAGCCCGAAGCGCTGGGCGGCGGACTGCAGGAACAGGTGGTCGTCGGGGTTCTTCTCATCGGTCTGCAGCAGGTTGTGGTCCACGTACTGCACCGACAGCTCGGTGCGGACCCGGTCCAGGCCCATCGCCTCCAGCTCGAGCATGACCATGGTGCCGGTGGCGTCCTGGGTGAGGGTCTGGTCGACCCGCAGGCCGATCTCGGCTCCGAGCTCCAGCGACCCCTCCACCAGGTGAGCGGCGATGAGCTTCTGCGCGACGTTGCGGGGCATGGCACTGTCCTCCTCGGAGAGCGGAACGCCGTCGAGGCCCGTCGGCGGACCTGCCTTCACCGTAGGCCCACCCACCCGCGAAAGCTATGGCCCGCGCTCCCTCCCCTGCTTCCAGCCCACGCAGCGGACTCGGCCTTGCTCCCCGCAGGGATCCGTGTACTCTCTCCCGCATGCAGAACCGTTGGTTTACCTATGCGAAGTCGGCCCTGGAGGGGCCGGCGGCCGTGTAGCGTCCCCAACCTCTCCAGAGCCGACAAGGGCAGAGCACATGCTCTGCCTTCGCCATTCCCCGGCGGGCTCTGAGCATCGGGTCCGCCCCTATGAAGGACAGGACCCATGACTCTTCTCGCCACAGCCCCCGCTGTCCCCGCAGCCCCTGCCGCTCCCGAGCGCCACATCGCGAGCTACACGCCGCTGCCCACCCCCGCTGAGCTCCTCGCTGAGCTCCCGCTCCAGCCCCACCACGCCGCCCAGGTCGCGGCTCACCGTGACCAGGTGCGCGCCGTGCTGGCGGGCACTGATGATCGGCTGCTGGTCGTCGTCGGCCCGTGCTCGATCCACGACCCGGAGGCCGGGCTCGACTACGCCCGCCGCCTCGCCGCGATGCAGGCGGAGGTGGGGGAGGAGCTGCTGCTGGTGATGCGCACCTACTTCGAGAAGCCGCGGACCACCGTGGGCTGGAAGGGCCTGATCAACGACCCGCACCTGAACGGCTCCCACGACATCGCCACCGGTCTGCGCCGCGCGCGGACCTTCCTGCGTGAGGTGACCGCGCTCGGCCTCCCGACTGCGACCGAGTTCCTCGAACCGATCAGCCCCCAGTACATCGCGGACCTCATCAGCTGGGGCGCGATCGGCGCCCGCACCACCGAGTCCCAGATCCACCGCCAGCTCGCCTCGGGCCTGTCCATGCCGATCGGCTTCAAGAACGGCACCGACGGCGGGATCCAGGTGGCGCTCGATGCGATCGCCGCGGCCTCCGCCCCGCAGTCCTTCCTCGGCATCGGGGCCGACGGGCGGGCGAGCCTCGTCGCCACCACCGGCAACCCGGACGCCCACCTGATCCTGCGCGGCGGGGCCGACGGGCCGAACTGGGGTCCCGGCCCGGTGCGGGAGGCCACCGAGCGCCTGGCCGGCGGTGCTCTGCCGCAGCGCCTGGTCATCGATGCCAGTCATGGCAACAGCGACAAGGACCACGTGCGCCAGGCCGAGGTGGCGAGGATGCTCGCCCCCCAGATCGCGGTGGACGGAGCGGCCGTGGCGGGTGTGATGCTCGAGAGCAACCTCGTCGCCGGTGCGCAGAAGCTCGACGTGGATGCCGGCCCCGCCGGCCTGGTGCGCGGCCAGTCCGTGACCGACAAGTGCATGGACTGGGGGACCACCGAGCAGGTGCTCCGCGACCTCGCCGCTGGGGCGCATCGTCGCCGCATGGCAGGGGAGCAGTGAGCGTGAGAGGACTGCCTCGGGCGTCGCGGCCGCCGGCCCCGGTGCCCGCCAGGAATATGCCTCTGCCCGCCCTTGCAGCCCAGGCCGAACGCCTGATCGAGCTCGAGGTCCACACCCTCGCCGGGCTCACCGAGCAGTCCCTGCGCGACGCCGCGGTGCAGTGGGGGAGCGACCGCTCCGACGCCCTGCTCGCAATCGACCCGGCGCTCGCGCCGCCGTCGGCCCTGACCCCGCTGCTGCGCCGCGGTGACAAGCCGGGCTTCGTGGTCGAGGACATGACCGATGCGGACCAGTTCGCCCCGACCGGGATCGAGCTGAGCGGCGAGGCGCTCTATCTGGTCGAGGGCCCGGACCGCGGGGACGAGTTCGAGAACGCCTCCCCGGCGGAGGCACTCACCGAGCTCACCGCCCGCAGCCGCACTCCGCTGCTGCTCACCGAGGGCATCCACTGGGTGCTCCAGCGCCCCGAGGTGCTCGAGCGCAACCACTGCTTCATGACCATCGGCTCGCGCCTGAAGAAGCCCAGCGGCACCTTCGACTCCCGCACCCCGGCGCTGTGGATCAGCAACGGCACCGGTCGCGACGGCAGGGAGCGGAAGGACGCCCCGAAGCTCGGCTGGTGCTGGTGGAACAACCGCCACACCTGGCTCGGCATCGCCTCCGCCGCGGGGCGCGCCGCCTGATCGCTCGGTGGTCGTGCCGTCCTGGACGGAGGCACCGCGGGATGTGGTCGTGCTGGGATCGGACGAGGACCGCGGAATGCGCTGGAGCGACAGCGCCCGCACGATGTACGTTCCCCGTCATGACCGCTTCCTCCGCCCCGACCTGGTGGCACGCCGAGAACGACGCGCTGCGCGCCGCTGACGAGGACGATCCGAGCGTCTCCGAGCAGCTCCTCTCGCCCGAACTCCTCGCACTGCTCGACGAGGTCGAAACAGCCTTCGCGGAGACCGGCGCGGACACCCCCGGCTGGGAGGATCCGCATCTGACCGCCGACGGGGAGTGGCGCGACAGCCTCGACGAGGAGTACAGCCGCTGCCTGGACCCCCACAAGTTCCGGATCCTCTGGGCTCGGGCAGAGGCATGGACACGGGTGCTCACCGCCCGCGGCTGGGCCGACGCGGCGGAGGTGGACGACAGCGGGCAGGTCGACTGGGCGGTCCTGCCGCACGCCGACCGTCACCGCGCCACCGTGCTGCGGCCCCGTCGGCAGGGCGCCCTGCCTCTGGTCCTCGTCCGCACCGCAGCCGAGGAGGCAGCCGGCAGCACCGACCTCGAGAGCAGCGACTCAGAGATCCTCGGCCTGGTGATCGGGATCGGTGATCCGGCGGTGCCCGTGAGCACCACGCCGGACTGCGGCTGCGATGCCTGCGACTCCGGCTCCCGCGACCTGCTCGAGAACCTCGACCGCACGCTGCTGTCGATCGTGGACGGCTCCTTCGAGGTGGCCCACACCACGCAGGGTCACAGCATGCGCACCTCCTTCGGTGCGGAGAGCGGCAGCGGGGTCGGCGACCCGGCCGTCACCCTGACCCTCACCGCGCTGCCCTGGGCCGAGAGCTGGACGCCTCGCCCGCTGAGTCCGGCGATCGATCGGGATGACTCCGCGTGGGCCGACGAAATGATGCGCGAGGGCCGACGCACACTCCTGCTCAATGCGCTCATCGACGCCTTCCCACCGGTATTCGCCGCCCGGCTCCACCGCCTCCGGCCCGGACGCTCGGGCACCGTCTCCTCCTACGTCTACCTGCCGCTGACCGAGCAGCCGCTCCTCACCGCACCACTGGACGCTCTTGAGCACCCGCCCGCCGGATACCGCAGAGACCACCGCAGCACCGTGGTCACCGGCATGGACTTCGAGCGCGCCGCCTCAGCGCTGCGCAGCGGGGAGGTGCATCGGCGTGCCGGACTGCAGATCAGCACCACTGAGACCCCGCTGCTGGAGGGCACGGAGATCCACCTGCTGCTCGGTCGCCCGCCGTTCCGGCTCACCGCGCCCTGCCGCGTGCTGTGGGTGATCGATGAGCCGGACCGTGCCGGCTTCGCCTACGGCACGCTGCCCGGGCATCCCGAATCCGGGATCGAGCAGTTCACCGTGACCCGCACCGCGACGGGCCTCGTGCGCTTCCACCTCGACGTCGTCTCCCGGCCCGCCGCCTGGTACGCCCGGCTTGGCGCCCCCGTCTCCCGGCTCGTCCAGGAGCACATCACCCGCCGCTACCTCCGCGCCCTGTCCGCCCCACCTGCGAGGAGCTCTGCCGCGAGGCTACCGGTCCACCGCATCTGCAGTCCTACTACTTCAGTCGGTCCACAGCTACTGCCCGCCCACGGCGTTAGTCGGTGCGGACCACGGTGACGGGGCCCTCGTCGTCCGTCGGCGGCTGGAAGTGGTCGTAGTAGCGCTCCGCGATCTCGCGCGGCAGGCGGAAGTCGTCGCTGTGGCCCACGGCCCGCGGCTTCGCAGCGCTGCTCTGAGGGGCCCGAGCCAGCCGCCCACCACCAGCGCGGACAAAGCCCGGTTTCTCCGCCCCGATTCTGCTTCACTGTGGGCATGCACTATGAAGATCCGCAGACAGGACTCTGGAGCTTCGGAGTCAAGGCCGGCAGCAAATTCCTCGGCGCGAGCTGCGTGCCGACTTTCGTCCTCGAGGTCGAGTCGCGACTGAAGAGGTTCGTGGAGCAGGAGGACATCTCCCAGTGGCATGACGGCTACGAGATCCGGGACGGCTTCTCATCGTTCTTCCTCCGGGATGAGGGCGATGGCTTCGTCATCGAGGTCCCTGACTTCTGGCAGAACCCCGAGCATGACCGCACCGAGGATCTCTCCGACCTGTGGCGCATCGAGCGCCGACAGGCGGAGATCGTCGCGATTGCCGGTCGTCAGCAGGGACCACCGGTGCACTATCTCGACCTCGTCTTCGGCCAGGAGGGCTGGCAGAGGGCGTCCGGCGTGCAGATGACCCGGGATCTCTCCGACCTTTCGATCCGGGATGACGGGATCGATTCCGGCTGGTTCATCCAGCTCACGAGCGGCCCCGAATGGGCTGACGATGCACTGACCGTGCATCCTGCGTGGGAGGCGCTGCGCATCAACCCCGGCGTTGCCAACGGCTTCCAGCTCCCCGAGGGGTTCGCGGTGCTCGTGGACGACTATCGGGTCAGCGACGTCATCGATCGGGCTTCCGGCGACTCCCTCGGTGCGCAGACGTCACCGTCCACCTGAGACCGGTCTCGCGAGTCAGTCCGTGTGCACCACGGTGATCGAGCCTTCGTCGTCCGTCGGTGGCTGGAAGTGGTCGTAGTAGCGCTCGGCGATCTCGCG
>NZ_JBQSWK010000027.1:0-56175 GCF_052377065.1 Brachybacterium sp. AOP42-C2-15 | reverse complement strand
CCGCATCCCCGCCGGCTCACTACGATCGATGTCATCACTTCCCCGGGCGAGAAGCGACCGGAGAGCGAAGTCGAGAGGGTTGATCACGGTGCGCGCAGCACGCTATTACGGTAACAAGGACATCCGCATCGAGGAGATCGACGAACCCACCGCCGGCGCTGGCGAGGTGCTCATCGACGTCGCCTTCTGTGGGATCTGCGGCACCGATCTGCATGAGTACCTGGACGGTCCGATCTTCTGCCCCACCCCGGACACGCCGACGTCCTGGACCGGGGAGACGGCCCCGGTGACGCTCGGCCACGAACTCTCCGGGGTCGTGGCGGCGCTCGGCGAGGGCATCACCGACCTCGAGGTGGGTGACACGGTGGTCGTCGAGCCCTACATCCTCAAAGACGGCACCGACACCGGTCCGGACTCCACCGACTACCACCTCTCCGAGGGGATGAACTTCATCGGCCTCGGCGGCGGCGGCGGGGGCGGCCTGGCCGAGAAGCTCGCCGTCCCTCGCCGCTGGGTCCACAAGATCGATCCCAGCATCCCGTTGGACCAGGCCGCCCTCATCGAGCCGCTCGCCGTCGCCTATCACGGAGTACAGCGCTCCGGCGCGAAGGCCGGTGATATCGCCGTGATCGGCGGCGCCGGCCCCATCGGACTGCTCACCGGCGCGGTGCTGCGGGCCCTGGGCGTGACAGTGGTGATCTCCGAGCTCTCCTCGCTGCGCCGCCAGAAGGCCCTGGACTCCGGCGCCGCCGATCACGCACTGGACCCGGCCGCGGTCGACGTGGCCCAGGAGGTGCACGACCTCACCGGCGGCAAGGGCGCGGACATCGCCTTCGAGGCCACCAGCGTGCAGGCGGTGCTGGACACCCTGATGGATGCGCTGCGACCCACCGGGGTGCTGCTGAACATCTCGATCTGGGGCCACCGCTCCGACTTCGACATGCACAAGCTGGTGATGAAGGAGATCGACCTGCGTGGATCGATCGGATACGTCAACAACCACCCGGCGGTCATCGAGCTCGTGGAGAGCGGCAAGATCGATCTCGCTCCCTTCATCACCGGGCGCATCCAGCTCGAAGACCTGATCGACAAGGGGTTCGACACCCTCATCCATCGCAACGAGACGGCCGTGAAGATCCTGGTCTCCCCCTCCGGCAAGGGCGTCGACCCGGCCTGAGCCGGGGTGCCGTGACGTTCGGCGGCCGCGATCGGAGCTCCTCGCCTCGCGGAGCTCCGGTCCCGCTGTTTCTCTCGGCGTCTCCGTGCAGCCGCGGGAGCGAAATCTTTGGGCGGAACCGGAACTGAGCGTCATCCATCTCGCGCCCCGCCTCCTCGCCCCGTCGGCCCGCACCTGATGGAATGTCCCCATGAGCCGACGTCGCCATGACCGCCACCCGCTCGGACGGGGCGTCGCCCGCCAGCGCTCGAACCGCCATGCTCTACACACTTCACGACATGCGCCCTCCCCCGTCGAACCAGCGGCGGAGAACCCTCTGATCCGGGTGCTCCGCCCAGCGCTGCGTTCCGATGATCCGTCCGCGTTCTGGGTGGCTGCGGCGCCGTTGGTCACGGAGCTCGCGAATCTGGAGCACCAGGCCGAGGTGCTGCCCGAGGGGGTGGACCTGCTCGACACCTTCCTCGAGATCAACGTCGCGGAGACCACCGCGCTGCTGCACATGGTCGCCGCGATGAGCCCCGATGAGGGTCTCCGCTCCCGGGCGCAGGTGGGACTCACCGCCCGGCGCCAGCCGATGCCGCCGCAGGTCTCCGGGCTCGCGCAGGCGTCCGTCGCCGAGGCAGTCGCCTTCTCCGACGGCGCCGGGGAGAACCTGATGGTGGAGCTGGTCCTCCCCCGCGGCGTGCGGGCCGTGCTCATCTCCTACATCCCGTGGAGTCCGTCGCCGTCGGCCCCCGGGCGCGGGAAGACTCCTGACGATCTGCACTACCAGTCGATCGTCCGTATCCCCGCCACGGCCAGCAGGTCGAGTACTCCGTGCTGTCGATGCCGAAGGCGAGGGCGACCCACAGCGCCCGCAGCCGCCCGTGCTCACCGCAGATGACCGCCGGGGCCCTCGAGCGGGTGCGCCGCCGGACTGGGCGGCTGCGGCGGGCTTCCGAGCTCGACGTGGATCTCCTGGGCGAGCAGCACGGACATGTCACGTCGCCATTCGGGCAGGCCGTGGATGTCGTCGTGGACCAGCTCCCACGGCAGCGCCGCTTCGACTCGCCTGGCCACCTCCGCCGCCCCGACGTCGAGCGGGAGGTCCAGCTGCACTGGCCGCACCGTCGCGGCGGTGACGGTGAGGCGGATCCTGCCGTCCCTCAGGTCACGACCGATCAGCAGCACGCCGGAGCGGCCGAGGTTCGACAGCGACAGTCGACGGAACGCCGCCCGGGTCTCGAGCGCGGCCCGCGGGACGAGGAAGGAGCGGATCAGCTCCCCCGGGGCGAGCGCGGTGCGCCGGTCGCCCGTGACGAGCTGTGCGACCGGCAGGCGCCGACGGCCCCCGCCCGGCCCCCACACGGTCGCCTCGGCGTCCAGGCCGGCGAGCAGTGAGGTCATCGGCCCGGCGGGCAGCGCAGCGGCGACGTTCCCGCCGACGGTCGAGGTGTTCCAGATCTTGAAGGAAGCGACGAAGGCGTCGCAGCAGGGGCGGAGCATCTCGGTCGCCGGCCACTCCTCGACGCCCGGGAATCCGTCGGCGCGGGGCTGCGCGGTGACGCCGGGACGGAGCACCCGGTAGGGCGCCTCCGTGCCGGGCAGGGCGTAGAGCTCGGCGATGGTGCAGGTCGCGGCCAGCTCCAGGCCCCCCTCCCGCACGGTCCACGGCTCCCATCCGGCGGAGCGGAGGTCGAGCAGACGGCGCAGCCGGTCGCTGCCGTAAGAGAACAGGACCGTGCCGCCGCCGAGCCAGGCATCGCCCTCGCGGAAGTCGTCGGGGTCGGCGGTGGCGCGGACCTCCTCGACCGTAGAGAGGTCCACGGACTCAGGCCTCCGTCCCCATGCGCCGCAGCACCAGCCGCTCGAGCAGCGAGACCAGGCCGTAGAGCACGAGCGACGCCGCGGTCACGACCACCACCGACGCCCACACCGAGTCGTAGCGGGCGCGGGAGACGTCCGAGACGATCTGGTAGCCGATGCCCTGGCCGGTGGCGAGCCACTCCGCCAGCAGCGCCCCGGTCAGCGCTCCCGGGATGGAGATGCGCAGCGCGGTGAACAGGGCGGGCAGCGAAGCGGGCACGGCCACGGCACGGAAAGCGGTGAACCGGCTGCCCCCGAACACTGAGATCACGTCGATCATGGCCGGGGAGGCGGAGCGCAGGCCGAGCACGATCGTCACCAGCGCGGGGAACAGCACGACGATCCCGCCCATGGCGGCGACGGTCGCGGTGCCCCGGCCGAAGATCAGGATGAGGATCGGCGCCATCGCGACCAGCGGCACGGAGCGCAGCAGCATGGCCAGCGGCAGCAGGGCGTCCTCCACCCCGCGGACCAGGGTGAACCCGGCCGCGACGATCATCGCCAGCGCCAGCCCCGCCACGAAGCCGATCGCCGCGTCGGCGAGGGTGATGCCGAGGTTGCCGAGCACGGCGGCGCGGTGGTGGGCAGCGTCCTCGTCCAGTACGAGATGGCCGACCACGTCCAGCGGACCCTTGCCGATGAAGCTGGAGACGTCGAGGACCCGCAGGCCCCCGGCCCAGATCGCGAGGACCACGGCGAGCGAGATCAGCACCCCGAGGAGGGTGCTCGAGAGGGATTTCAGGGCGTGGGTCATCAGGACCTGCCTCCTTCGGTGCCGGTGGACCAGGGGGTGGCGAAGCGGGCGACGAGCGCGAGGATCGCGAAGGCGACGCCGGCGAGCAGGCCGCACACGATCGCGACTCCCCACACCCGCTCGATCTCGAGGGACTGCTGGGCGTTGACCATCGCAGGGCCCAGGCCCCGGTCGACGCCGCCCACGTACTCGCCGAGCACCGCGCCGAGCAGCGCGCCCGGCGCCGCGATCTTCAGGGAGCTCAGGACGCTGGGCAGGGCGGAGATGACCTGGACGGTGCGCAGCTGCGTGAGGCGGGTGCCGCCGTAGACGGTGATGACGTCCAGGGCGGCCCGGTCGGCGCTGCGCAGGCCCAGGATCGAGCCGACCAGGGTCGTGAAGAAGACCGACAGCGCGGCGAGGACGACGGCGGTCCCGGAGGGGGCGCCGGAGGCGGGCGGACCGAGGACGATGAAGATGATCGGACCGATCGCGACCAGCGGCAGGCAGTAGCTGATGACGCCCAGCTGGGTGATGATCCGCTCGAGCGCGGGCACCAGCATCACCACCGCGGCGAGCAGCAGGGCGAGCGCGTTGCCGAGGAGGTAGCCGAGGCCCGCCTCCGCGAGGGTGACCGAGGCGTTGCGGGAGTAGTAGGTCCACCCGTCGGCCACGAGCTGGGCGAGGATCGCGCCGGGGGTGGGGATCGCACCGCCCTCGGCGGCCCCGGCCCCGGAGAGCACCGTGCCGGCGAGGATCCACCACCCGGCGATCACGGCGAGGGTGCCGAGCACGCCGATCGCCCAGCGGGGCAGCGGCCGACGGGCGGGCAGGGAGGGGACGGCGGGGATCTCGTCCGCGACGGCGGTGGTGGGGGTGGCAGCGGTCATGGCATGGTCCTCCTTCTCCCGCGTCGGCGGGCTCACGCGCTCTCGGGCAGCGCGGCGGCGTCGGCCGGGGCGCCGAACAGCACCTCCGAGGCGTGGTCGCACAGGGCGTGGAACTCCGGGGTGCGCATCATCTCGGGGGTGCGGGGGCGCGGCAGGTCCACGTCGAACACCTCGACGATCCGGCCGGGCCGCGCGCTCATCACGGCGACCTGGTCGGAGAGGAACACGGCCTCGGAGATGCCGTGGGTGACCATCAGGGTCGTCGCGGGCTTCTCGGTCCAGATGCGCAGCAGCTCGAGGTTCAGGCGCTGACGGGTCATGTCGTCGAGCGCGCCGAAGGGCTCGTCGAGCAGCAGCACCTCCGGCTTGACGACGAGGGCGCGGGCGATCGAGACGCGCTGGCGCATGCCGCCGGAGAGCTGGCCCGGCTTCGCGTTCTCGAAGGCGCGCAGCCCCACCAGGTCCAGGAGGTCGTCGATGTAGGGCTCGTTCTCGAGCTTCCCGGCGACCTCGAGGGCGAGACGGATGTTGCCGCGCACGGTGCGCCAGGGCAGCAGGGCGGAGTCCTGGAAGGCGATCCCGAGGCGGGAGCTGGCGCGCAGCTGCTCGGGGCTCATCCCGTCCACGAGCGCGGTGCCGGTCGTCGGCGCCTCGAGACCGGCGAGGATCCGCAGGATCGTGGACTTGCCGCATCCCGAGGGGCCCAGCAGCGAGAGGAACGAGCCGCGGTCGGTGGCGAGCTGGGTGTCCTGGAAGGCGGTCACGGGGCGGCGGCCCGAGGTGAAGGTCTTGCTCAGGCGCCGGAGGTCGATGCCGGTGGCGCCGGCCTCGGGCATCTTGACGCGGGACGGGATGGGGTGCTGCGTGGTCATGGGGTGCCCTTCAGATCGAGGTCTGGTCGGTGGCCGAGGAGTTCGGGTCAGGAGCCGAGCAGGTCGGGATGCTCCTCGTAGACCTCCTGCAGCAGGGTCGGATCGAAGAAGGAGCCCTGGTCGACCTCGTGGCCGGCGAGCGCCAGCAGCTCGACGTTCGTCGCGGCGAGCTCCTCGGAGATGGTGAACAGGCCGTTCGCCGCGGTCTCCTCGCTGACGACGAGCTGGTTCTGGGCCTCGGCCTGGCGCTGCTCCTTCTCGGGGTCCAGGCCGAGGTCCGCGCCGTACTCCTCATAGGCGAGCCGGGCGGACTCCGCCGGGTCGGCGAGGGCGTCCTGCCAGCCGCGGATCGTGCCGAGCAGGAAGGCCTTGAGCTCCTCCCGCCGCTCCTGGACGTTCGCCGCCGTGGTGACGAAGGCGCCGGAGACGAAGGGCAGGCCGTTCTCGGCGAGCGGCAGGTTCACGGCCTCCAGGCCCGCGAGGGCGACGGTGATCGCCTCGTTGGTGAGGGTGCAGATCTGCCCGTCGACCTCCCCGTTGATCAGGGGCTGCGGGTCGAACTGGACGGTCACCCGCTCGACGTCGGCGGGGTCGATCCCGTTGATCTCCAGGAGCGCGTCGAAGAGCACCTCGTTGGTGCCGGTGGCGACGCCGATCCGCCGGCCGACGAGATCGGCGGGGGTGGTGATCGGGGAGGCGGAGGTGGAGCAGATGGTGAAGGGGTTGCGCTGGAACTTCGCCCCGAGCAGCACGAGCGGCGCCTCCTCCCCCGCGACCATCGATCCGGCGGCGAGCGGGGTGGTCATACCGACGAGCGCGGAGTCGGAGAGGACCATCGCCTCGGAGGAGGTGCCGCTGGGCCCGCCGGGGATGAGGGTCACCTCGTCGAAGCCGGCCTCCGCGTAGTAGCCGCGGGAGTCGGCGAAGTACTCGCCGGCGAACTCGGTGGTGCGGATCCAGTTCTGGTTCACCTCGAGCCCGCCGAGGCTCCCGGCGTCGGCGCCCGACCCGTCGGCCGCGGAGCACGCGGTCAGGGCGAGGGCCGGGGCGGCGAGCGCCCCGCCCAGCAGCAGGCGACGGGAGGGACGGAGCCGGCGCGGGCCGACGAGGGCGGGTCGGGGATAGGACACGGGAGCCCCTTTCTGGGAGGACGGTCCGGCGAGCCGCGCACGGTGCTCCGAGGTCGGTCACCGCACCAGGTCTTCCGGTGGCGGCCACGCTATGGAACGACTGTTTCGCCAGCGGTGCGCTCCTGTTTCGGCGGCGTAAACCCGGGTCCACCGGCACCCGGACCCCGGCACGACGGCACCCGCGGAAACATGGCCGACACGTCCCGCCCCTAGCCTGACGGCGACCGGAGGGTGCGAGTCCGCACCGTCATCAGACCGCCGGGAGGCAGCCCATGGACCAGCACGCATCCACCGCCCGTTCGACCTTCGGCGTCACCATGCCGGACTGGGTCGCGGAGGAGGTGGCCGCGCTCGGCGCCGCCCCGAGCGGCGACTCCCCGGCCGCGCGCACCGTGCTCATGCGGCTGCTGAACCGGCTCGCGGAGCGGAACGTGCGCGAGGGCGGCGGCGGGCCCTTCGCCGCCCTGGTGCGCGACGGCGCGAGCGGGGAGATCGTCGCGGCTGGCGTGAACCGGGTGCTCGCCTCGGGGCTGTCCTCGATGCACGCCGAGGTCACGACGCTCTCCCTCGCGCAGACGCGGCGGGGTGCCTGGGATCTGGGCGCCGCCGGCGCGGCCCCGCTCGAGCTGTGGGTCAACGCGCGCCCGTGCGTCATGTGCTACGGCGCGACCATGTGGTCGGGGGTGACGCGCCTGGTCATCGCTGTGGACGGACCCGAGGTGGAGGAGCTCACCGGCTTCGACGAGGGCCCCATGCCGGAGGACTGGATCGGCCGGTTCCGAGAGCGGGGCATCGAGGTGGAGACCGACGTGCTGCGCGAGGAGGCGGTCGAGGTGCTGGCCGGCTACCGGGACCTCGTCTCCGCGGGCTCCGCGACGCTGTACAACGCGCGGGGCACCGGGGTGCACGCGGGCTGAGGTCCCGTCAGCCCATCACCCCGGCGGCCTTCATCGCGAGGTACAAGCGGTCCCGGCTCATGGGCAGGGACGTCACCCTCACCCCGACGGCGTCGCGGACCGCGTTGGTGAGCGCCGGGGCGACGGGCGTGTACGGGCTCTCGCTCATGGACTTCGCGCCCAGCGGGCCGAGCCGGTCGCTCGTGGTCGCGAAGAGCACCTCGGTGCGGGGGACGTCGGCGTAGGTGGGGATGTGGTACTGGCGCAGGATGTCGGTGCTCACCCGCCCCTCCGCCTCGACCACGACCTCCTCGTGGAGGGCGGCGCCGAGGGCCTGCGCGGCGCCGCCCTGCACCTGGCCGCGGCACTGGTGGGGGTTGACCACGAAGCCGGCATCGGCCGCCTGGATGCTGCGCAGGATCCGCAGCTCGCCGGTGCGGCGGTGCACGGCGACCCGCACCCCGTGGACGTTGAAGGCGACGGAGCGGGGCGAGCCGTTCCAGTGGGCCTCCGCCTCGAGCGGCCCCGGGGAGTCCGGGCCGGTGGTGCTCGCGGCGAGCTCGTCCCAGGGGACGAGGGTCGCGGTCACCCCGTGGCGGAGACCGGCCTCCTCCCCCGCCCAGTCCGCCGGGTCCGTGGTCGTGCCGCGGAGCTCCGACGCCCTCTCGGCGAGCCGGCGGGCGAGGGCCTGCGCGGCGTGGAAGGTCGCCTTACCGGCGACCACGGTGCCGGCCGAGCCGTACGCCCCGGTGTCGTGGCCGACCAGGGCGGTGTCAGACTGCAGGATGCGTATCCGCTCCGAGGCGCAGCCGAGCGCGGCCGCGGCGAGCTGGACGTGGACGGTGGTGGTGCCGTTGCCGAACTCGGCCGTGCCCGCCCGCACCTCAATCCTCCCGTCGCCCCGCAGGGCGAGCCGGCTGTGGGAGTGGTGGCCGCGCGGCGGCACCGTGTCCAGCATCGACAGCGCCATGCCGGTGCCGATCGCCCAGTCGGGGCCGAGCCCCGCGGCCCCCCGGGCACCGCCGTCGGCCCCCTCCGCCGGGGCGGCGAGCGCCTCCTCGACCAGGTCCAGGCACTGGTCCAGGCCGTAGGAGCCGTACTCGACGTCCGTCGTGGGCGTCGGCGACGTGGAGATCATCGGATCGCCCTCGCGGATCACGTTCCGGCGGCGGAACGCGAAGGGGTCCAGGCCCAGGGCACGGGCGAGCTCGTCCATCACGGACTCGATCGCGAAGACGGTCTGGCTGAGCCCGTAGCCGCGGAACGCCCCGGAGGGGACGGTGTTCGTGTAGACGACCTCTGCGTCCACCGCCTTGGCCGGTGCGCTGTAGACGGCCAGGCATTCGCCCGTGCCGTGGAACATGGTGCCGGGGCCGTGGTTGCCGTAGGCGCCGGTGTTCGACAGCAGCGAGAGGTGGATCGCGGTGAGGCGACCGTCGGTGTCGGCCCCGGCCCGGACCCGCAGCCGCATGGGGTGGCGCACCGAGGTGGAGGTGAACTGCTCGGTGCGGGTGTGCTCGAGCTGCACGGGCCGGCCGGTGCGCAGGGTCGCGAGCGCCACCAGGTCCTCGGTGAACACCTCCTGCTTCCCGCCGAAGCCGCCGCCGACCCGTGGAGCGACCACCCGGACCTTCTCAGCGGGCAGGTCGAACAGGCGCGCCAGGGTGCGGCGGGCGAGGTAGGGGACCTGGGTGCTCGAGCGGACCACGAGCGTGCCGTCGGGGTCGAGGGAGGCGATCGAGGCGTGGGTCTCGAGGCTGACGTGCTGGACGCGCTGGGTCTCGAACTCGCGGTCGATCACGACGGCGGCACGGGCGAGGCCGGCCTCGAGGTCCCCGACCCGGGTGTGCAGGACGGCGACGAGGTTCGTGGCCGCGTCGGCGATGCCGGAGCCCTCGGTCTTCTCGCCGTGCAGGGCCGGACCGGTGCGGGCTCGGGTGGGGTCGGTGTTCGCCTCGAGGAGCTCGTAGTCGACCTGCAGGGCGCGCACCCCGGCCTCGGCCGCCGCGACGGAGTCGGCGAGCACGGCCGCGACGCGCTGCCCGACGAAGCGGACGGTGTCGTCGAGCACCCGGGTGTCCAGAGGGTCGTCGGCGAGGTGCTCGTGCTGGCCGGTGGAGAACAGGACGTCCGGGGCGTCCTCGTGGGTGAGGACGCTGTGCACGCCGGGGACGGCGAGCGCGGAGGCGGTGTCGATCGCCCGGATCCGGGCGTGGGCGTGCGGGGAGCGCAGCAGCTTCAGGTGCAGCAGCCCGGGCAGCGTCGCGGGGTCGACGTCGAGGGTGTACGGCTCGGTGCCGGTGACGACGCGGCGGGCGGCGGGGGCGCCGAGGCTGCGACCCGCGGCCGCCCCCTCCTCGACGTGGACGCAGCCGGCGATCGCGTCCTCGATCGCTGAGTAGCCGGTGCAGCGGCAGAGGTTGCCCTTGAGGGAGCGGGGCAGGTCGGCGCGGTCCCCGTCGGTCAGCGCCGCGGCGGTCATGATCATGCCGGGGGTGCAGAACCCGCACTGGAAGCCCTGCGCCTTGCGGAACGCGCACTGGACGGGGTGCTCGGGCGGGGTGGCAGGGCCCGCCGGGGCGGGCGGGGTCGCATCGGCCGACGGGGCTGCGGCATCTGCCGGGATCTCGGTGGGTGCGGGGGCGGTCGCGGCGAGGCCGTTGATGGTGGTGACGGCGGAGCCGGCGGCGCGCACGGCGGGGACGACGCAGCTGTGCACGGGCTTGCCGTCCAGGTGGACGGTGCAGGCGCCGCAGTCGCCTCCGTCGCAGCCCTTCTTCACGCCGAGCCGGCCGAGGTCGCGCAGGTAGGTGCGCAGGCACTGGCCGGGGCGGGGCGGGGCCGCGGCCGGGGTGCCGTCGACGATCACGGGGGCTCCGGCCGGGGGTGCGGGGCGGGAGGTCTGCGGGGTGGTGGTCATGCGGGGATGCTTCCGTGCAGGGGGCCGGTGGTGGTGCGCAGCGGCTGGGCGGCCGCGCGACCGGTGCGCTCGGCGACGACCTCCGCCATGACGGAGAGCGCGAACTCGGCGGGGGTAGAGCCGCCGAGGTCCAGGCCGATCGGCGAGTGCAGGGCCTCGAGCTGGGCGATGGTCACGCCCCGTTCGAGGAGGCGGCGGATCCGCTTGTCGTGGGTGCGGCGGGAGCCCATCGCGCCGACGTAGGCGACCGGGAGGGAGAGCGCGGTCTCGACCAGGGGGTCGTCGATCTTCGGATCATGACCCAGGCACGCGATGACGGTGCGGTGGTCCAGCCGCCCGGCCTCGTCCTCCTCGCGGAGGTAGCGGTCGGGGCGGGCGACGACGATCCGGTCCGCGGCGGGGAACCGCTCGCGGGTGAGGAAGGTACTGCGCGGGTCGACGACGGTGGTGTCGTAGCCGAGGGTGTGGCCCTGGGCAAGGAGGGCCGCGGCGAGGTCGGTGGTGCCGCTGACGATGAGGCGCGGGGCGGGGCGCCTCACGAGGAGGAACAGCTCGGGGGCATCGGGTGCGGGCAGGGTCGGGATGCCCTCGGCGAGCAGACCGCAGTCGGTGGGGAGGGAGACGATGCCGGTCTCGCCGGCGGCGGTGCGGGCGGCGAGCTGTGCGGCGAGGCGGCGCACGAGCGCGGGGTCGACGAAGAGCACGGGCTCGCTGGCCCCGCCGGTCGCGTCGGCCTCGAAGGTGGCGCCGGGCCCGTCGGCCCCGGCGAGCAGTGCCGCGAGCGGGCCCTCCCACTCCCCCGCGTCGTCGGCGAGCGGGACGGGCAGGGCGAGGCGTCGGCTCGGTTCGTCGAGGCTCCACAGCAGCGCTCCCGGTGCACCGTCCAGCAGCGCGTCGAGTCCAGCGGCGGGGTCCGGGGCGGCGAGAGGCTGGACGAGCACGTCGATGCTGCCGCCGCACATGAGACCCACCTCCCAGGCGGCGGCGTCGGTGTAGCCGTAGGTGCGGCGCTCGGGCACGCCGGTGGCGAGCACCTCGAGGCCCTGCTCGATGAGGTCTGACTCGACGCAGCCGCCGGAGAGGGAGCCGCGCACCAGCCCGCCCTCCCCGATCACCATCGTGGTGCCGAGCGGCCGGGGCGCGGAGCCCTCGGTCGCGACGATGGTGGCGAGCGCGAGGGGCTTGCCGGCCTCGAGCCAGCGAGTGCAGGCCGCGGCGAGGGCACCCTGGAGCGGCGCGGCGAGGGTGTCGCTCATGCGCCCGCTCCCGCCTGCTCCGCGCCGGGCGCCGTCGCCCCGTGCCCCGTGAGGAACCGGCCGCGCGGGGACGCGTCCTCGTCGGCCGTGAGGATCTGCCCGCGCAGCACCGCATCGACCACCGCGCCCTGGAGCGCGAGGCCGTCGTAGGCGGAGAGCGGGTGACGGTGAACGAAGCGGTCCGCGCGCAGGGTCTGGGGGCGGGCCGGGTCGTAGAGGATCAGGTCCGCGTCGGCGCCCACCTCGAGGCGGCCCTTGTGGGCGAGGCCCACGAGGTCGGCGGTCGCCCGCGCCATCCAGCGACTCACCTGGGCGATGTCGATGCCGCGGGTGCGGGCCTCGGCGGCGACGGCGGTGAATCCGGCCTGGAGTCCGGAAATCCCGCCCCAGGCCTGCTGGAGGTCGGGGGCGCCGCGGTGCTTCTCCGCCGGGGAGGACGGCGAGTGGTCGGTGACGATCATGTCGATGAGCCCGGCCTCGAGGCCCTGCCAGAGGGCGTCGCGGTTGCCGGCGTCGCGGATCGGCGGGCAGCACTTGTACTCCGGCGACGCATCCGGCACGGCCTCCGCGGCGAAGCACAGGTAGTGCGGGCAGGTCTCGACCGTGAGCGGCAGACCCTCCGCCTTGGCCTGCTGGATGAGGTCCAGGGCGCGGGCGCTGGAGAGGTGGAGCAGGTGGGTGCGGGCCCCGGTCTCGCGCACCGCCTCGATGAGCCCCGCGATCGCAGTGACCTCGGCGGACTCGGGCCGGGAGGCGACGAAGTCGGTGTACTTCGCGGACGGCACCGCCGGGGCGGCGTCGATGGTGGAGGCGTCCTCGGCGTGGACGATCACGAGCCCGTCGAAGCTGGCGACCTCATGCATCGCCGCGCGCAGCTGGGCGGCATCGACCGGCGGGAACTCGTCCACCCCCGACGGCAGCAGGAAGCACTTGAAGCCCATCACACCCGCCTCCCACAGCGGGCGCAGCTGGGCGGTGCTGCCGGGGACGATCCCGCCCCAGAACCCGAGGTCCACCGCGAGTGCGTCGCGGGCGGCGGCCTGCTTCACACGCAGCGATGCCACGTCGATCGTGGGCGGGATGGAGTTCAGCGGCATGTCCACGAGGGTCGTGACCCCGCCGAGCGCGGCGGCGCGGGTGGCGGTCGCGAAACCCTCCCATTCGGTGCGACCGGGCTCGTTGATGTGCACGTGGGTGTCCACGTTCCCGGGCAGCACCTGCAGACCGTCGGGGACGACGAGGGTGCCGGGCAGGCGCGGTGCCCCGTCCGGGAGCGGGCGGATCACGGTGATCCGGCCGTCCTCGATGTCGAGCTCGGCCGCGACGAGCCGGTCCCCGAGCAGCATCTCGTGGGCGCGGACGGTGTGCAGCTCGCCGGAGCTCGTCCCGGCTTTCGTCGCGGCCGTCGTCCCTGGTCCTGGCATGGTCCGGGGCCTCAGCAGAATCCGCCGAGCCACTCCCAGGCGGCCGGCTGGTCGGGCTCGCCGGGGCGGGTGACCGCGGCCTGCATGAGCCCGTAGGGGCGGTCCCCGGCGATGAACACCTCGTTGTCGTTGCCGAGCTCGAAGGGGCTGAGGTCCACGAGGTAGTGGTGCTTGTTGGGCATGACCATGCGGATCTCGGCCAGCTCCGGACGGGCGGCGAGCACGGCCTCGCCGATCGCGAAGAGGGTCTGCTGCAGGGACAGGGAGTGCGTGGTCGCGAAGGTCTCCAACAGCACCGCGCGCACCGCCGCGAAGGTCTCGTCCGGGTCGACGCCGGAGGTCCCGTCGGCCGCGACGGGCTCACGGAAGCGCCAGCGGGCGGTGACCTCGGTGGCGAGGATGCGGTCGGTGGTCTCGGGCAGGGTCGTGTACCGGTCCCGCGGGAAGCCGTGGAACTCGCTGCCGGTCGACTTCAGGACCACGAGGTCCTTGATCCCGCCGATCACGTGGGTGGCGCCGTCCTGGACGGTGACGGCGGCGGTGCGGACCTCGGGGCCGGTGCGCACGAAGGAGTGGTCGTGCCCCTCACCTGCGGCGGTGATGCGCTCCCAGCCGAACTGCTCGGCCTCCCAGCGCCCGCCGGTCAGCCACGTGCCCTCGGCCATGAAGTGCTCGGCCAGGCGCAGCAGGAACCGCTCGGGACCGGCGACGCCGTACTGCTTCGCGAAGGCGTAGACGGTGTTCTTCTGCGTGTCGGTGGCGATGACGCGCGCGTTGTCGCCGGTGCGGTAGCAGTCCTCGAAGTCGCCGCGCAGCATCGAGGTGACGTTCAGGTCCGTCAGCGCATGGCGCAGGGCGGAGCGGCCCACGTGGACGAGCCGCACCTCGGCCTTGCCGTACTGGTTCCGGCCCAGCACGGCGGTGGGGGCGGAGCCGGCGGGCGCGGAGCCCGCGGGGGTGGCCGACGGGGCGGGGGTCTGCGGGGTGGTGGTCTCGAGCATGTCAGCTGCCTCGGTAGGTGGAGTGGGCGAAGGGGCTCAGCAGGAGCGGCACATGGGCGTGGGCTTCGTCGAGGGAGAAGGCCACCTCGACCTCGGGGAAGAACGTGTCCTGGCGGCGTTCGGCGTAGTAGGCGCCGGTCGCGAAGCGGAGACGGTAGGTGCCCGGCACGAGCGCGATCGGGCCGAGGTCGCGCACGCGCCCGTCGGTGTCGGTGACCCCGGTCGCGACCTCGGAGCCGCCAGCATCCAGGAGAGTCACGGCGACGCCGACAGCGGGCCGGCCGGTGCCGGTGTCGAGCACGTGGGTGGTGACGTGGCTGATGACGGCGTCCTTCCTCCGGCGGTCGGCGGGTCCCGCGCGCCGCCTGCGACAGGCTGCGCGGCCGGCTCCCACCCTGGTTCCTCCACGCTAGAAATCGAGTGCGGCCGGACCGTTTCTCCCGTGTAAAACATGTGTTTCGCGGGTCTGCTCTGCAGATGTAACCACCGTGAAACAGGCCCAGACGCCCGCTGAAACACACGATCCCTAGCGTCGGACTCGCCGCCACTGCCCCGAGGCGCTGCACCCCTTGAGAAGAAGGCGAACGCCATGAAGATTCCTCGCACCTCTGCCTCCACCCCGACCCGACGCGTCGTGATCGGCACGTCCCTCGCCGCGCTCGGCGCCCTGTCGCTGGCCGCCTGCGGCGGGGCCGACGCCGAGTCCGCCTCCGGCGGCTCCTCCGACGGCGGGGAGGGCGCGGCCGACTACGGCACGCTCGACATCAACCTCTCGTGGATCAAGAACGCGGAGTTCGCCGGCGAGTACATGGCCATCGACCGCGGCTACTTCGAGGAGGCCGGGTTCTCCGAGGTGAACCTCATCGCCGGCGGACCGTCCGGCACCTCGAGCGAGACGATGGTCCTCTCGGGCTCGGCGATCATGGGCACCACCTCGCCGCTCGGCGTGGCGCCGCTGATCCAGGACGAGGAGGCGCCGCTGAAGATCATCGGCACCACCTACCAGAAGAACCCCTTCACGATCATCTCCCTCGGCGACGCGGCCCCGATCGCGACCCCGGCGGACCTCGTCGGCAAGAAGATCGGCGTGCAGACCGGCGTGAACGAGACCCTGTTCGACGGGTTCCTCGCCGCCAACGGGATCGACGCGGCCCAGCTCGAGAAGGTGCCGGTGCAGTACGACCCGCAGCCGCTCGTGAACGGCGAGGTCGACGGGTTCTTCGGCTACCTCACCAACGAGGCGCTGACCCTGGAGCTCGCCGGCGAGGACGTGGTGAACCTGCCGCTGGCGGACAACGGCCTGCCGTTCATGGCCGAGAGCCTGGTGGTCACCCAGGAGAGCATCGAGACCCGGCGCGAGGCGCTCAAGGCCGCGCTGCTCGCCCTCATCCGCGGCTGGAGGGACGCCGTCGCCGAGCCCGAGGAGGGCGCCCGGCTGGCGGTCGAGGAGTTCGGGCAGGATCTGGGCCTGGACCTGGAGAAGGAGATCCGGCAGGCGGAGGAGCAGATCGACCTGGTCAGCACCGAGGAGACCACCGCCAACGGGCTGCTGACCATGTCGGCCGAGCTGATGCAGCAGAACGTGGAGGCACTCGCGGGAGCCGGGTACGAGCTCACCGTCGAGGACTGCTTCGACACCACCCTGCTCGAGGAGGTCTACGCGGAGAACCCCGACCTGATCTGACATGGGGGAGCCGACGGGGGCGGACCGCAGGGTCCGCCCCCGTTCCCGTGCGCGCGGGGAGCGGCCGCCTGCCGCTCCGGCTCAGCTGCCCTCGAGCTCCCCGAGGGCGTCATAGGCGGCGGTGATCCGGCTGATGCGGCGGGCCCCCTCCGGCCCCAGCCGGTTCAGCACGCCGTTCGACAGCACCGACACCAGCGCCATCGCGGTCGAGTAGGAGTCGAAGGCGCCGTCGGAGTCGATCGGGCACTCGAGCCAGCAGTCGGCCCCGGCGGCGTAGGGGCGGGCGGTGCCGTCGCCGATCAGCAGGCACGAGGCCGGTCCGTCGGAGATCGCCGAGGCGAGGTCGGGGAAGGTGGCGGGACGTCGTCGGAAGCCGACCAGCACCACCAGGTCGTTCGCGCCGATGCCGACCAGCTCCTCCCCCAGCGCCTGGCCCGGCCGCGGCGCCACCCGCACGTCCTCCCGCGCCTGGATCAGCTGCTGGTGCAGATGCAGGGCGACCGGATAGCTGTTGCGCAGGCCGATGACGAGGATCCGCCGCGCCCTGCTCAGCAGGGCGGTGGCCTGCTCGAGCCCCCCGGCGGAGAGCACGCTGAGCAGACGGTCGTGATTCTCCCGCTCCGCGCGCAGATGCGCCTCCAGACCGGGCCCCAGTCCCGGCACGCCGGTCCGGGTGGGCGCCGCGAGCGGCGTGCCGGCGCTGCGCATGGCCCGGGTGTGCTCCTTGACCTCGCGGAAGTCCGCGAAGTCCAGCTTGCGGAACAGCCGACTCACCGTCGCCTTGGACACCCCGGTCTCGCGACTGATGTCCGCGGCGCTGAACACGGCCAGGTCGCCGAGGTGCTCGAGCAGGAAGTCGCAGATCCGCCGCTCCTGGGGCGTGAGCTCGGCATACCTGCCGTCGATCCGCGCGTCGATGCGGGCACCGCTCATGCCGCGCCCGCGGTGTGCAGGACGGCCGCCTCGAAGGCCTGCAGGGCGACGGCCACGTCCTCGACGGTGACGGACTCGTCGGGGTGGTGGCTGACGCCATCGGCGCAGCGGACGAACAGCATGCCGATGTCGGTGACGGCGGCCATCGCCATCGCATCGTGACCGGCGCGGGAGAACAGCTCCATCGGCTCATCATCGCCCGTCGCACGGATCCCCGCACGCACCGCATCCATCAGACGGGGTGCGCAGCGCACGGCCGGGGCCGCGTGGATCTGCTCCACGTCCAGCGTGAGCCGCCGCTCAGCGCAGGCGCCGCGCACACGCTCCAGGATCCGCTCGAGCACCTCGTCGCGCAGCCGGTCCGTCTCGGCGCGCAGGTCCAGCGACATCTCCACCCGTCCGGGCACCACGTTGACCCCGCCGGGGAACGCCTCGAGGCGGCCGACGGTCGCGATCGCTCCGTGCTCCCGGGCGATCCGCTCGATGTCGAGCACCGCACGGCTCGCGCCGATCAGCGCGTCGCGGCGCCGCTCGTAGGGGGTGCCGCCGGCATGCCGGGCCTCCCCGTGGATGGTGAGGGCGAAACGGCGGGCGCCCGCGATCGAGGTGACCACGCCGAGGGGCCGGTCCGCCGCCTCGAGGAAGGGGCCCTGCTCGATGTGCACCTCGAGGTAGCCGGCGAGGTCCTCGCGGCGCAGCGCCGCCTCGTCGATCCGGGCGGGGTCCAGGCCGAAGGAGGCGAAGGCCTCGGCCATGGTCACGCCGTCCGCGTCGGGCAGGTCGAACCACTCGGGCTCCCAGGTGCCGGCCAGCGCGCGGCTGCCCAGCAGGGTGACGCCGAAGCGGGTGCCCTCCTCGTCGGCGAAGGCGACGACCTCGAGGGCGAAGGGCAGCTCCGCGGCCCGCTCCCGCAGCCGGGCGACGGTCTCGACGGCGAGCAGCACCCCGAGGATCCCGTCGTACCGCCCGGCGTCCGGCACCGTGTCCAGATGGGAGGCGAGCACCAGGGCGGGCAGTCCTTCCCGGGAGCCCTCGAGCCGCCCGCGCTGGTTCCCGGCGGCGTCCTGCCAGGTGCGCATCCCGGCGGCGGTCATCAGTTCGGCGGCCACCGGGTTGTGGCGGGCGTGCTCGGGGGTGAGGTAGGTGCGCTCGATGCCGTCCTCGCGCGCGGAGATGGCGGCGATCCGGTCGCAGTCGGCCATGATGCGGCGGGCTGCCTCGAGGGCGTCGGCGCTCATCGCGCACCTCCCGCGCTCTCAGGGGTCGCTCCGTCGTAGTGCTCGAGGGCCGCGCCGACGCCTCCGCCGCCCCGCACGCTCACGCCGCCGCGGCGGAGCACCTGCTCGAGCGCGGCGAGGGTGAGCAGCACGGCGTCCCGGCGGGCGTTGTAGCCCATGGTGCCGATGCGCCACACCGTCCCGTGCAGCGGCCCGAAGCTGGTGCCGATCTCGATCCCGTAGTCCTCGAGCATCGCGGCACGGGCAGCGTCCCCGTCGATCCCGTCGGGGATCCTCACGGCCAGCACGTTGTGCATCCGGTGGGTCTGGTCCCCGAACAGCTCCAGCCCCAGGCCCTGCACGCCGGCGGCCATCGCTCCCCCGTGGAGACGGTGGCGGACGACGGACGCCTCCATCCCCTCCTCGACCAGCAGCCGGGCGCACTCGCGCGCGGCGTACAGCATGCTGGTCGCCTCGGTGTGGTGGTTCAGCCGCTGCTCGCCCCAGTAGTCCAGGATCATCGAGAGGTCGAAGTAGTTCGAGGCGATGCGTCGGCCGCGGCCGGGGCTGCCGTCGGCGATCCCGGCCTCGACGTGCCGCCGTGCGGCGATGACCTCCCGTGCCCGAGCGGAGAGGGTCAGCGGGGAGCTGCCCGACGGGCCGGCCAGGCACTTCTGCAGTCCGGCGGTGGCGGCATCGATACCCCACGCGTCCACCGCCAGCTCGTTGCCGCCGAGGGACGCGGTCGCGTCGGCGTACAGCAGGGCGCCGTGTCGCGCGGCGATCGCGCCGAGCTCCTCGAGGGGCTGGTTCATGGTGGTGGAGGTGTCGCCCTGGACAACCGCGAGCAGCTTCGGACGCTCCCGCGCCACGGCCTCCTCGATCCGGGAGACGGGGACCACCTGACCCCACTCGGCCTCCACGGTGCTCACCGCCGCGCCGCAGCGCTCGGCGATCTCCACCAGCAGGTGGCCGAAGCGGCCGAACACCGGGACCAGCACCCGATCCCCGGGCTCGAGCAGGGAGACCATGACCGCCTCGGTGCCGGCCCGGGAGGTGCCGTCCACCAGCAGGGTCGCCTCGTTCGCGGTGCGGAACACCTCGCGGTAGAGGGTCTGGGTCTCGGTCATCCAGGCGGTCATCGCGGGGTCGAACTGGCCCACCAGCGCGGCGGACATCGCGCGCAGCACGCGCGGATCGGCGCTGATCGGGCCGGGACCCATCAGGAGCCGATGCGGCGGATCGATCGGGGCGGTGCTCATGGGTGGGATCCGTTCTGGGGACGTTCCTGGGGCGAACCCCCAGTCAATGCAACAGACGTTTCACGGGTGTTTCGGGCCGGGGTCAGTCCGCGATCAGGGCCTCGAGGCGGAGCAGCGCGATCTGGCGGAGCTGCTCGGCCCGTTCGGCCCGCTCCGCCTCGTCGTCCTGACCGAGGCGGCGCTCGAGCTCGGCGAGCATCTCGGCCTGGCTACGGCCCGCGGCGCGGATCAGGAACACGGTGCCGAAGCGTCGCTCGTAGCGGGCATTGGCGAGGACCCACGCGTCCGGGTCCTCGACCCCGGCCTGCTCGGCGGAGGAGTGCGCCGACTCGGCGGCGCTCAGTCCCGCGGCCCGCTCCCCGATCCGCGGGTGATGGGAGAGCGCGCCGAGAACGTCCTCGGTGCTCCAGGCGCGGGCGCGGGCGGACGCCTCGGCGAGCAGCGACTCCCGGCCGGGGTACGGGCGGGCGGCGATCAGACGCCTCACCCAGCTCTCGATCGGGGCGCAGGCGCGCAGCTGCTCGGCGAGCCCCGCGGGCGGGGCGCTGTTCAGACGGTCCAGGGCGGTGCGCGGTGTCATGCGAATCCTCCTTCGAGGCGGGCGGCGAGGCGGATCAGGGCGAGGTCGCTGCCGGGCGGGCCGACCAGGGTGAGGGCGGTGGGGAGGGCCGGTCCACCGGGAGTCGGCGCGGTGGACAGCGGGACGGCGACGGCGGGCAGCCCGGCGAGACCCGCGAGGCAGGTCAGGCGGAGGGTGCGGGCGCGGTGCCCCTCGAGCACAGGCGAGCCCGCCGCGGCCTCGTGCAGCAGCGGGGCGACGGACGACGCCGCCGGCACCACCAGCACCCCGTCAGCGAGCCGCGCGCTGATCGCGTCGACGGCGCGGGTGCGCACCGCGCGGGCGGCCTCCTCGTCGGCGGGAGTGAGCGAGGCGGCGGCGTCGAAGCGGGCGCCGACGTCGGGGGCGAGCGCCTCGCGGTGGGCGCGCACCCACCCGCCGTGGGCGGCCCAGGCCTCCCGCGCCTGGAGCACCCGGAACGCCTCGGCCCAGCTCTCCAGCTCCTCCGGCGCGAGCGGTGCGGCGGCCTCGAGGCGCGCCGCGGCGGACCAGCGGCGCAGCGTGCTGTCCAGGGTTCCGGCGACCTCGCCGTCCAACAGATGCTCGAGGCCCGGGACGGGGCGCAGCACCGGATCCTCGAGCACCGATGCCGGCTCCGGCAGGAGGACGGTCGCGGCACGGGCGAGCAGCGCCGGATCGCGGGTGAGCAGGCCGACGGTGTCGAAGCTCGGCGCGAGCGGGAGCACGCCCTCCCGGGAGACGGCGCCATAGGTGGGACGCAGCCCCCACAGCCCCTGGAAGGCGGCGGGGACCCGGATCGAGCCGCCGGTGTCCGTGCCGAGGCCGATGCTCGCGTGGCCGAGCGACACCGCGGAGGCGGGGCCGGAGGAGGAGCCGCCGCTGATCCGGTGCGGGGCACGAGGGTTCGGAGGCGTGCCGTAGTGATGGTTCGTCCCGGCGAGGCTGTAGGCGAGCTCGTCGGTGGCGGCGATTCCGCGCACCTCCGCACCGGCCGCCAGCAGGGTCTGCAGGGCGGCGGCATGGCGCGGCGCGGGGCGGGCCCGGTCGAGCAGGGCGGGGCTTCCGCCGCCGAGCCGCTGTCCCTCGACGGCGATCACGTCCTTGACGGCGATGCTCTCCCCGTCGAGCGACCCCGGTCCCTCGCCGGGCGGGCGCGAGGAGGGGAGCAGCGGATCGCCGACCACCCGCCAGATGCGGCGGTCCAGGGCGGGGGCGGCGACGGCCACGTGGGCAACGGCGACTTTCCAGCCGTCCTCGCCCCGCCGCCACACCTGGGTCTGCTGGCCGCGGCCTCCGCGCAGCAGCTCGGTGGTCGCCACCACGGCGGCGTGCTCCGCGCCGAGGGCGCGCACCTCGAGCGCGACGATCCGCCTCGCCGGCGCCCCGCCGCGCCCGCCGCGGAAGGCGCTGATCGCGTCGTGGCCGCGCAGCAGCCCGACGGCGTCCCCGCGCAGGGTGTCGGGACCGGGCGCGAACAGCGTGTCGAGCATGGGGAGATCGTCGGCCATGAGTGCGGTCTCGTAGGCCCAGAACGCCTCGAGCAGGCCCGGGATCTCGGGTCCGTGGGCGACAGGTCCGTCGGTCGAGGGCGCAGCGGCGGGGCCGTCGGTCGAGGGCGCGGGGACGGGTGCGGGTGGGGTGGACGGAATGCTCATCGACGGACCTCCGCGAAGTCGGCCGTGCGGATACGGGCGTGCACGCCCTTGACGACGTCCACCACCTGGGAGATGTCGAAGTCGGTGGCGGCGCTGAGATAGGCGTAGGCGTGCTCCGGATCCAGGCCCCAGCGGGCCTGGAGCAGCGCGATCGCGTGGCGCACGCAGTCCTGGACGGCGCGGTCGAGGTCCTCGTCCATGCCGGTGGGGACCAGGTGCTCGGCGGTCTCCGCGAGGGGCCCGGCGATCTCGCCGAACTGTGCGACGGCCTCCTCGCGGGCGATCACGTCCAGCTGTAGCCGGCTGCGGAGGCTGGCCTCCATCGCGGTCAGCGCCACCTCCCCGTCGCCCTGCGCGAAGTGGGGGTCGCCGAGGTAGGCGAGCGCCCCCTCGACCTGCACCGGCAGGTAGAGGGCCGAGCCGGCAGTCAGCAGGTTCAGGTCGATGTTGCCGCCGTGCGCGCCCGGCGGCACCGAGTGCGGGCGCTGCGTGCCGGGAACGGCCACGCCCATGATCCCCAGGAACGGATGCAGTGGGAACCGGATGCTGCGCTCGGCCCCGGCGCGCGGCGCCATGGTCCCGAGCAGGCCGTCGGGTCCGTCCTCGACGCCGGCGAAGACGCTCACCGTGCCCTCGCCGCGCGGATACTCCCCGGGCAGGGCGCCGCGGCCATGGCGGTTGGAGACCACGCCGTAGGGGACGCGCGGGGTGTGCTCGAGGATCGTGATCCGCAGCAGGTCGCCGGGGCGGGCTCCGGCGACGTGGATCGGTCCGGTGACCACATGCGGGCCGTCGCGTCCGGGATCGCGGCGGCCGTGTCCGGCGGCGATCGCGATCGCGTCGGGCAGCACCTGTTCGGGGTCGACGCCGTGGGCGGCGAAGAAGGCGAGCGGGTCGCGGCCCTGGTCCTCGAGGATCCCCTCGTGGCTGAGGGTGTCCACGACCACCTCGTCGCCGGGATCGAGGCGCAGCACCGGGGAGTCCGCGGCGCAGGGCAGTCGGCCCCAGACGGTCGTCGCCTCCTCCACGGGGAGATGGACGGCTCCGGGCCCCGGGCCGTCCCCGGGGGCGCCGTCCGGTCGCAGGATCTCGGTGGTCATGCTCCTCCTCAGGTCGCCGCCCACGCTAGCGGCGGGGTTTTACGCGCCTGTTACACGGCTGTGCCGTCGGGGTTTCGCACGATGCATAGCGTCCGAGCCATGACGGACACCTCCTCCCCCGACCTCGCCGCCGCCCCGGAGGCCGCACCCGCCGACGGAACCCCCGTCGGACCCCCGGCGCGCGATCCGCAACGAACCCACCTGCGCCTGATGCTCACCCTCACCTTCGCCACCGGCATCGTCGATGCCGTCGGCTTCCTGGGGCTGGACCGGGTGTTCACCGCGAACATGACCGGCAACGTGGTGATCCTCGGCATGGCGCTGACCGGGGCGGACGACCTCCCAGTGACCGGGCCCGCGCTGGCCCTGGTCGGCTTCGTGCTGGGCGCGGTCCTGGCCGGCCGCGCCCTCGGCAGCCTCACCGGGGCCTGGTCCGCGATGTGCACCGGCCTGCTCTGCGGCGTCGGGACGCTGGTGATCTGCCTCGGGATCCTGCTGATGCTGTGGGCAGATGCCCCGCACCCGGTGCTGCTGGGGGTGACCGGGGCGCTGGGCCTGGCGATGGGGGCGCAGGCCGCGACCGCCCGGGCGATCGCGGTGAAGGACGTGACCACCGTGGTCATCACCTCCACGATCACGGGCCTGGCGATGGACTCCCGCCTGGCCGGAGGCTCCGGGCCCCTGTGGGCGCGGCGCCTGCTCGCGGTGGCGCTGATGCTGGTCGGCGCGACCGTCGGGGCACTGCTATTGCGGGTGCATGTCGGGGCGGGCCTGGTGCTGGCCGGTCTGATCTGCGCGGTCACCGCGCTGATCGGGCACCGGCGGGGTCGGGTCTGAGATCGGGGTCGGGCGCAGGGCCGGCCTGTGTCAGCGGGCCGCGCGCAGCCCCAGCCGGGCGAGATCCACAGCGGTGTCGAGATCGCTGCCGTCGTCCAGGTCGCGGCAGTCCACGAGGTCTACGCGCCCTGCGTGAGCGCGCAGCCAGTCGCGCGCGCCACGGTCCCCGTGGGCCTGAGCGGCGGCTTCCCGGGCGTCGGCCGCGTCCATCAGCACAGGATGGCGGCGCAGGAGTCTGCCGTCCGGACCGGGATACGCCGCTGCGGTCGCGCGTCCCGGCCGATGCGCCCGGAGCAGCCGACGCACCAGCTCGGCGTCGAGCCCCACCTGATCCACCAATGCGATCAGCAGATGCGGGGCACGGGCGGCGGCCACCCCGGCGCGCAGCGAGACGGAAATGCCGAGCCGCCACAGCGGGCTGTCGACTACCACCGCGCCCGCCTCGCGCGCCACCGCGCCGACCTGATCGCCGTAGGCGCCGACGACCACCACCACGTCCCGGCAGCCGCCCGCGAGCAGGCGCCGCGTCTGCACGGCGACCAGCGGCTCGCCGTCCTTCTGCAGCATCGCCTTGGGACCGCGGCCCAGACGGCGCCCCTCACCGGCGGCAAGCAGCACGGCCGTGGTGTCCGGGAGCTCGCGCTCGTCGGGCGAGGGGCGGGGGCGGGTCTCGGACTGTGACACGGGGGCCTCAGGCGCTCTGCAGCTCGGAGACCGCCAGGTCGAAGCGGTAGCCGACGTTGCGGACCGTGTGGATCGCGGAATCGATGCCGGTGCCGAGCTTCGCGCGGAGGCGACGCACGTGCACGTCCACCGTGCGGGTCCCGCCGAAGTAGTCGTATCCCCACACCTCCTGCAGCAGCTGGGCTCGGGAGAACACCCGTCCCGGGTGCTGGACCAGGTACTTCAGCAGCTCGAACTCCTTGAAGGTCAGCTCGAGCGGCTGCTCGTCCAGGGTGGCGGTATAGCTCGTCTCGTCGATCACCAGGCCGCCCACGGTGATCAGCTCGGGTCCGACCTCGGGGGCGGGCGCGAAGCGGAGGGCGAGGCGCAGCCGGGCGTCGACCTCGGCCGGTCCGGAGGCGGGGAGCAGATAGTCAGCGGCTCCCCAGTCCTGATGCGCGGCGGCCAGGCCGCTCTCGGCCATGATCAGGACGAGCGGCAGGGTGAGCCCGGCCGCCTCGAGTCGGGTCACCATGTGCGGGGCCCAGGTGAGATCCGCGGTCGCGTCGAACACCGCGACGTCGCATTCAGGGGCGCGCTGCAGCTCGGGCTGCGACGCCCCGGCGTAGTGCACGGTGTGCGGCAGGATCGCGAGCGCCCGGAGGACGGGGCGATGCAGGGCGAGGGGTGCCGGGGAGATGTGCAGGACGCGCAGACCGGAATGCGAGGGACGGCTCACCGCGGGACCACCTTCTGGATCAGGACAGGGCGGCTATGAAACGTCCCCGTCGCGTTCCCCCACTCCACCGCAACACTCATTTCATGCCCATGCCGGAGTGCCGCCGAGACCGAAACGTGACCAGCGGTCCATGGGAGGGAAGCTCGGCGGCGGAACCGCCAGGGCGCCCGGGCGGTGGTCTCCGACGCTGCGGTCCTCGCGCTCGGGAGCTCGCGGGTGGCGGTGCCGGGGGCGGGGGACTGCCGCACCGTCAGGTGACAGTTTGACCTGCCCGTGCGGCAGTCCCGCTTCACAAGACCCTGTCAGTCATCGAGAAGTCATCGACGACGGCGTGGAGCAGACACCACTCCATCGCGCTCGGCGAGGACGACGGCCAGGTGGTACTCCCTGACGTCAGCACATCGTGGCTCGATCGAATGCGCACGGCCGATCAGCGCGGCTCCGTCGTGTAGTGGGCCGGCGCTGAGCGCCGTGCGGAGAAAACTGCTGCGGACACTCTCGGAGGCGACATGGCATGGATTTCCGAGGAGGAGTGCGAATAGCGCCGTGGTGAACGCCGTCGCGTCCGGCACCTGTTCGAGGGTGTCGAGGAAGAGTTCGACACCGTGATGACGCAGATCAGTCATGCTGCGTACGGGAAGGCCGCGGTCGATGAGCTGTGCCACGATTCTCCGCACGCATGACCCCGCCCGTCACCCTGGACGTGGGGGTCGACGTGCTCGAGGCGACCCCCGAGCAGCTCCGCCATCTGCGCGGCAGCCGCATCGGCTATGTGCTGCAGGACGCCCTGGTCTCCCTGGATCCGCTGCGCACGGTGGGCACCGAGATCGCCGAGCCGCTGCGCGCGCACCGGGTGCCCGCCGCGCAGCGCCCTGCCCGGGTTCAGGAGCTGCTGACCTCGGTCTCCGTCCCGGAGCCGGAGCTGCGCGCCCGGCAGCTGCCCAGCGAGCTCTCCGGCGGGCTGCGCCAGCGGGCGCTGATCGCCGCCGGGCTGGCATTGGATCCCCAGGTGCTGATCGCCGACGAACCCACCACCGCACTGGATGTGACCGTGCAGGCCCAGGTGCTCGAGCTGCTCGAGCAGAACCTCTCCGCAGGCCGCGCGATCATCCTGATCAGCCACGACCTCTCCGTCGTCGAACGGCTCGCCGACCACGTGCTGGTGATGCACCAGGGCCGCGTCGTCGAGGAGGGGCCCACCGCGCAGGTGCTCACCTCCCCGCAGGACCCGTACACGCGCCGACTGCTCGCGGCGATCCCCTCGGCCTCCTCCCGGGGCGACCGGCTCTCCGACCTGCCGCCCGCCACGATCACCGCAGTGCCCCGCGAACGCGCCCCGGAGGCGGGCCCCGTGCTCGAGGCGATCGGGCTGGGCAAGAGCTACCGCGGGCCCGACGGGCGCACCCGCCCCGTGGTCCAGGGCGTGTCCTTCACCCTCGATGCCGGGGAGACCCTCGGGATCGTCGGCGAGTCCGGGTCCGGGAAGTCGACCACCGCCTGGATGGCGCTGGGCCTGACCCCACCGAGCACCGGGCAGGTGCTGCTGGACGGCGAGGCGTGGACAGGCATCCCCGAGCGGAAGCGGCGCTCCCGACGGCACCGGATCGCCGTCGTGCAGCAGGATCCGCTCTCCTCCTTCGATCCGCGCTGGACCGTCGGCCGCACCATCGCCGACGCCCTGGGCGTCGGGCAGGGCCGGCGGGGTGGAGCGCGAGGCTCCGCCGGATCCAGCGGCCGCGAGAGGGACCGCTCAGCGCGGGTCGCGGAGCTGCTGGAGGCAGTGGGGCTCGACCCCGCGTTCGCCGCCCGGCATCCGCTGACCATGTCCGGCGGGCAGCGCCAGCGTGCCGCGATCGCCCGTGCCATCGCCACCGATCCCGAGGTGCTGGTGCTGGACGAGCCGGTCTCCGCTCTCGATGTGTCCGTGCAGGCGCAGGTGCTGGACCTGCTCGGCGACCTGCAGGCAGCGCTCGGCACCGCCTATCTGTTCATCTCCCACGACCTCGGCGTGATCCACCACGTCAGCGACCGGGTGCTGGTGATGCAGGGTGGGCGGGTGGTCGAGCACGGCACCGCCGACCAGGTCCTGCACGCCCCGCAGCACCCTTACACCCGCCAGCTCGTCTCCACCCTCCCCCGCCGCGACCTCCAGGAAGCCTCATGACCACCACCCAGAACTCCCCCGCCACCGATCAGGCACTGCGCGAGTACGACGCACTGCGCGAGCGGTTCGCCCCTGTCCTCGACGAGATCGCTGCCGGCTCCGCCGAGCGGGACCGTGCCCGGATCCTGCCCTTCGCGCAGGTGCGAGCACTGGCGGATTCGGGCTTCACCGCCGTCACCGTGCCCACAGAGCACGGAGGCGGCGGCGCGGGGATCGAGACGTTCTTCCGGCTGCTGATCGATCTGGGCGAGGCCGATTCGAATCTGCCGCAGCTGCTGCGCGCCCACTTCGCCTTCGTGAACGGCCTGCTGCTCGGTGAGGAGGGAGAGGACACGGACGGAGAAGACGCTGCGAGAGAAGACGCTGCGCACTGGTTCCGTCTCGTCGCCGGCGGTGCCGTGTTCGGCAATGCCAGCCACGAACGCACCAGCGCGACAGTCGGCGACCTGGTCACCACGGTCACCGCCGACGAGGACGGCTACCGCCTCTCCGGCGAGAAGCACTACTCGACCGGGTCGCTGTTCGCGGACTGGATCAACGTCTCGGCCCGCACCGGATCCGGCGGCCGTGCCCGAGTGACAGTGCGGGCGGACTCCCCCGGCGTCACGCTGCGCGATGACTGGGATGGTTTCGGTCAGACCCTCACCGGCAGCGGCTCCTCGCTGTTCGAGGATGTCGCGGTGCCGGCCAGCCATGTGCGCGAGCGTCTCGAGGGCGGGGACGGAGCGCCGACGCCGCAGACCGCGTTCCTGCAGCTGGTGCTGCTGTCCTCCCTGGTGGGGGTGGGGCGTGCGGCAGTGCGGGACGCGGTCGAGTTCGTGCGCACCCGCACCCGGGTCTACTCCCAGGGCAGCGGCGCGACTGCCGCAGAAGATCCGCTGGTCCAGCAGGTCGTGGGCCGGATCTCTGCGCGAGCGGCGACGGCGGAGGCGACGGTGCTGGCCGCGGCCCAGCTCCTCGCGACAGCGCAGTCGGCGACCGACGAAGAGCGTGCTCACCTGATCGACGCGGCGGAGCTGCGCACCATCCAGGCCCAGCTCACCGCGGTGCCCGACGTGCTCGCGGTGACCGCGGAGATGTTCGAGGTGGGTGGGGCGTCCGCGACCTCGACCGCACGGGCGCTGGACCGCCACTGGCGCAACGCCCGCACCCTGGCCTCCCACAACCCGGTGATCTATCAGGAGCGCGCCATCGGCGACCGACTGCTGAACGGGACGGGGCTGGTCTACTTCTGGTCCACGGGCGAGAAGAAGAGCTGACCCTCATGCGCACCTGCGGGATGCATCCGGATCAGGTCCCACTCACGCCCATCCCTTCTTCGCCGACGTCTTACCCACCCCCGCGTTGAACATGTTCAGCGGATCCAGCTGTTTGAAGTGCTCGACCATCGGATCCGGGGCGGGGTAGATACGGCCGTAGTTGTGCTCCGCGGGGACGGCGGCGCCGCGGCTCTCGAGCAGCGCCGTCATCGTCTTCTTCAGCGCCACCGGGTCCACGCCCTTCCTGGCCACGTGGTCCTGGTGCAGCACGTGGCAGAAGAAGTGCCCGAAGTAGACGCTCTCGAGCAGCTGATCCGCGATCTCCGGGGGCAGCACCTCGAGCCAGTCCTGGTCATCCCGGCGCAGCGCGACGTCGAAGGTGACCATGGCCGAGGCCTCCGCGCGGTGCATGACGAAGAAGCGACTGGCGGCGCTGGCCACGCCGAAGCGGATCAGCGTGGCGCTCTCGGCCTCGCCGGCGTCGCACTCGAAGAACCCGCCCTCATGCTCGGGAGCGGCGAAGAACTCGGTGAGCAGCTGCTCGGTCGCCGCCTTCTGGTTGCCGCTGACCACCAGCAGCAGATGATGCTCGAAGCGGTCGCGGTACTGGACGAGCCGCGCCGGGATCTTCTCCGGCACCAGCGAGAAGAGCTTCTGGGAGATCGCATCGGCGACCGACGACCCCAGGCCCGGCACCTTCGCGAACACGCCGTTCGCCCAGCCCTTCAGGGCGAACATGCGCACCAGGGTGCGGGAGCCGGCGTGCTTGAGGGAGACGTACGTGTCCTTCCCATAGGTCACGGCCAGATCGAAGGCGTGCGCGCTCATGTACTCCCCCGAGATCGGCAGCGGACCGTCCGCGGCGAGGAAGGCGCGGCGCAGAGCCTCGAGGTACGCGGGATCGTCGGTGCCGATGTAGAAGGTCGCCTTGTCCTTCTCGAGCGGGAAGGTACGGGTGCGCACGGCGAACACCATGAGCTTGCCGGCGTTGCCGGAGGCCTCGTGGAGGAACGTCGGATCCGCGTTGAAGCGGGCCGGGGTGCCGGCGAGCTGGCGCACGTGCTCGGCGTAGGCGGTGCCGGTGGAGTCGGGCGGGGGCGGCGTGACGTCGGCAGCCTCCCACTCGCCGCGCTGCAGCCGGTCCAGGATGTGCGTGGGATCGGTGCCGAGGTCGATGCCCAGGTGGTTCACGAGCTGGATCTGCCCGTGCTCGTCGACCCGCGCGAAGATCGCCTGCTCGGTGTAGGCGGGGCCCTTGCGGATCTGACTGCCGCCGGAGTTGTTCGCGATGCCGCCCACCACGGTCGCCCCGATCGAGCTCGAGCCGATCACCGAGTGCGGCTCGCGGCCGTGCGGGGCGAGCATCTCCTCGAGGGCGAAGAGGGTGGAGCCGGCCAGGCAGATCGCCTCACGGGCGTCGTGGAGCAGATGGATCTGGTCGATCCGCAGCGTGGAGAGGATGACGATGTCGCGGTCGTAGTCCTGGTCACCGGGACCGGAGCCCCCGGTGAGTCCGGTGTTCGCGGCCTGGGTGATGACGATCAGGTCGTGGTCCACGCACACCTGCAGGGCGCGCCACATGTCCACCAGCGACCCCGGCCGCAGCACGGCGAGCACCTCGCCCGCCCCGAAGCGATCCCCGGTGGTGTAGCGGGCCGTGGCGCGGGCCGAGGTGAGCACGTGCTTGCGCCCCATGATCTCGGTGAAGGCCTCGACGGCCCCCGCCGATCGGTGGTTCTGCGGTGCGTGCATGTGCGGATGCTCCTTTGCCTCGGGTCAGCATCCCGATGCTACTCGCGGCCGACTATCGTGCGGTGCAGGGCAGTCACCGTGCTGCCTCGCCCCGCTGGATCCTCCCTGGAAGGACGGCACCATGCAGAGCTCCGAGGATGCGGTCCGTGCGACTGCGGCCGAGATCCCGCCCGGACGCGTGATGACCTACGGGGACATCGCCGTGGAGACCGGCCTGCACCCCCGCCAGGTGGGACAGATCGTCGCCCGCATCTCCGGGGAGATCCCCTGGTGGAGAGTCGTCCGCGCCGACGGAACCCCCGCCGCGTGTCACGGCGGCACGGCTCCTTCGCTGCTGGCGCAGGAGCACGTCCCGTTCGTGGGCGACAAGGTGGATCTGCGCAGGCTGCGCGTTCCGCGCTCGAACTGATCCTGATCCGGCTCAGGCCGTAGTCGCGCCCCCATGCTCAGCGCATCCGCAGGATCGTCGCCGGATCAGGCGGGTCTTGACGACCAGCTGCTCCACTGGGAGGGAGTGGTCGTCCAGGCGTGCGAACAGCCGCTCCGTCGCAAGCTCACCGAGCCGAGCCGGATCCTGGCGGACGACGGTCACCGCGGGATCCAGCAGATCCGCGTGCTCGAAGTCGTCGAAGCCGATCAGCGCGATCTCGTGCTGCTGGCCGCGGCGCTGGAGCGCCCGCACCACGCCGACAGCGATCGCGTTGCGCGCGGCGAACACCGCAGTCGGCGGGTCATCCCCCTCCAGCAGGGCATCCAGGATGCGGGCTGTGTCCTCAGCGGTGGATATCCCGTCGACCACCTGCAGGGAGTCCGCAGGGAGGCCGGCGTCGGCCCAGGCGCTGCGCGCACCGGCGATCCGCTGCGCGGACGTCACCAGGGTCGCCAGATGCGCCAGGACCACGACCCGCCGGTGCCCGTGCTCGATCAGGTGCGTGACGGAATCGCGGGCTCCGATCTCGTTGTCGACCATGAGCGTGTCGATGGAGATGCCCTTCGGCGGGCGGTCCACGGCGATCACCGGTGTGCCGAGGTCGAGCTCGTGCCGCAGGTAGGAGAGGTCGCCGCTCGAGGGCATGAGCACGAGCCCGTCGACCCTCCGTGCCAGGAGCGTGACGGCGCGCTGGCGCTCACGATCGGCGTCCTCGTCGGTGCTCGAGGAGAACACGCTGACGCGGCGCTCCTGGGCGGCGTCCTCGACGGCGCGGTGCAGCTTCGCGTCGAACTCGTTGTCGACGCTCGCGACGAGGAGGCCGATGCTGTCCGTGCGCCCCGCGGCACGGCGGAGGTTCCCGGCAGTCATATCGCGCCGGTAGTTCAGTTCAGCGGCGGCTCTGCGGACCTTCGCCGCCGTCTGGTCGGAGACCCCGGCTTCGTCGTTGACCACCCGGGAGACGGTCTTGAAGCCCACCCCGGCACGTGCCGCGACGTCCTTCATGGTGGCGCGCTTCTTCGTCATGCCGTCTCTTCCGATACGCAGCAAGGGGTGGTGGCCCCGAGGCTGCGAGTCCCGGGGCCACCAGCGTGTCCTGTCTCAGCCTTCGAGGAGCGCGAGACGGTCGGGATCGTCTGCGAAGATCTCTTCCGCGTTCGCCTCGGTCACGACGATCGGATCCAGTGCATAGATCGGCACGTCGATCACGCCGTTGTTCTCCGACTCCTCGGCCGCCGGCGCCTCCTCACCCTTCTGGAAAGCGGCGATGATCTCGACGGTCTTGGCCACGAGGTCCTTCGTCGGCTTGTGCACGGTCGAGTACTGCTCGCCGGCCCAGATCGACTTGATCGACTCCGTCTCGGCGTCGAGGCCGTCGACCACGGGGATGTCCTGGCCGGCGCCCTTGCACGAGGTGATGATCGCGCGGGCGATGCCGTCGTTCGGGGAGAGCACGCCGTCGACGGGCTTGTCCGAGTAGTTCGCGGCGAGCAGCGAGTCCATGCGGGTCTGGGCCTTGCCGTTGTCCCAGTCCTGGGTCGCGACCTGCTGGAAGTCCGTCTGCCCGGAGACGACCACGAGCGTGCCGTCGTCGATCTTCGGCTGGAGGACCGACATCGCGCCCTCGAAGAAGTTCGGGGCATTCGGATCGGCGGGACCGCCGCCGAACAGCTCGATGTTGTACGGGCCTTCGCCCTTGCGCTCGGCGAGGCCGTCGAGGAGGGACTGGCCCTGCAGCTCACCGGTGCGGATGCTGCCGAACTGCACCACACCGTCGACGGCGTCGGTGTTCTCGATCAGACGGTCGTAGCCGATGATCCGCACGCCGGCGTCCTTCGCCGCCTTCAGCGCGCTGCCCAGCTGGGTGCCGTCGATGGGGCCGACGACGATCGCCTTCGCGCCCTGCTGGACCATCGCCTCGATCTGCTGCTGCTGCTGCGGCACCTTGTTGTCCGCCGCCTGGATCAGCGGGGTGAAGCCGGCGCTCTTGAGCTGCTCCTCGAACATGGCCTGGGCCTCGGCCCAGTTCTGCGTCCCGAGCCACGGCAGGGACACACCGATGGTGGCATCGGCGGGGAAGCCGCTGCCGGCTTCTTCACCGCCGGCCGTCTCGCCGCCGCCGCGGCCCTCGCCGCAGGCTGCCAGGAGCAGTGCACCGGCCGCGGCTGCGCCGCCGAGCGTGAAAGTCCTTCTCTTCATGATTTCTCCTCAGGTGATGTGGAGGCCCGCCATCGGGCTCCAGGGTGGGTTGAGTGGGTCAGGTGGGTTCAGTGGCGGGCGCCGCGGGCAGGATCCCGACTGTGGGAGCGTGCCCGGGTGCTGGAGCGTGCCCGGGTGCCGAAGGGTCAGTTCTTGGCAGTTCCCGGCGCGGTCGGCGCGGTCGGCGCGATCTGCGTCGAGTCGGTGGTGCTCTCCGACGTCTTCCGGTCGCCGAAGAGCCGGCCGGTGATCGAGGGGCGGCCCTGCTGCTTGTTGTAGACGTCGAACGCGACGGCGGCGAGGAGCACGAGGCCCTTGATCACCTGCGTCTTGTCCTGGCCCACGCCCATCAGGAACAGTCCCGAGTTCAAGGTGGCCATGACGAGCCCGCCGATCATGGTCGCCGCCACGGTGCCGATCCCGCCGGAGACCGCGGCCCCGCCGATGAACACGGCCGCGATCGCGTCGAGCTCCCACATGTTGCCGTCGGTGGGTCCGGCGGAGGTCGCACGGGCGACGAAGAGGATGCCCGCGAGCGCCGCGAGGAACGACATGTTCATCATGACGAAGAAGTGCACCTTGGCGACGCTCACGCCGGAGAGCGCGGCGGCCTGCTTGTTGCCGCCCACGGCGTAGATGTGGCGACCGAACGTGGTGCGCTGGGTGATGACGTGGTAGACGATCACGAGGAAGACGAGGATCAGGCCGGGCACCGGGAAGGACGTGCCGGGACGGCCGCTGCCGAACAGGTACGTGACGTAGCCGAGGACAGCGCCGACCAGCACCAGGCGGATGATCACCGCGGTGAAGTTCAGTCCGGTCTCGCCATCGGCGACGCGCTGGCGGTGCGTGCTGATCTGGCTCCAGGCGTAGAAGGCGATCGCGAGGATGCCGAGCAGCAGCGTCGAGTTGTTGAGGTTAGTGAAGGCCGGGCCCCACTCGGGCAGGTAGCCCGCGCCGAGCACGTTCAGCTCCGGCGGCACGGGAACGCTGACGGAGCCGCTGAGCCAGATCACGCCGCCGCGGAAGATCATCATCCCGGCGAGGGTCGTGATGAATCCGGGGATGCCGATCTTCGCGAGCCAGAAGCCGTGCCAGGCGCCGATCGCGACGCCCACCACCAGGCCGGTGAGCAGCGCCGCCCACCAAGGGAAGCTGAGGTCGCGGGCGGACAGCGCCACGCACATCCCGACGAAGCCGGCCACGGAGCCGACGGAGAGGTCGATGTGGCCGATGACGATGACCATCACCATGCCGATCGCCAGGATCAGCACGTAGGCGTTGCCGGCGATGAGGTTCTGCATGTTCCCCGGCGTCAGCATGTTGCCGCCGGAGGCGATGTGGAACCCGAGGAGTAGTGCCACAAGGGCGAAGACCATCGTGAACTGACGGAAATCCGTCCCGAAAATCTGCTTCACAACATTCATGAGTGTGCTCTCTCGTTACTGCGTCGGTCAGGCGGCGGAGCCGACGGTGGTGGTCATCATGCGCATGAGCGTTTCCTGATCGGCCTCGGAGCGGGGCACCTCACCGGTGATGCGCCCTTCGCAGATCGTGTAGATCCGGTCGCAGATCCCCAGGATCTCGGGCAGCTCGGAGGAGATGACGATGACCGCCTTGCCCTGATCAGCGAGCTCCTGGATGAGTTTGTAGATCTCGAACTTCGCTCCCACGTCGATCCCACGGGTCGGTTCGTCCAGGATCAGCACCTCGGGTTCGGGGAACAGCCATTTGGCCAGGACGACCTTCTGCTGGTTGCCTCCCGAGAGGGTCGCGACGCCGACGTCGATGCCGGGGGTCTTGATGCGCAGCGACTTGCGGTACCGCTCGGCGACCGCCCGCTCCTTCGACCCGTCGATCAGCCCGCGCCGCACGACGGCGCCCAGGTTCGCGGAGACGATGGTCTGCTTGATGTTGTCCAGGAGGTTCAGGCCGAGCAGCTTGCGGTCCTCGGAGACATAGGCGAGGCGGTGACGGATCGCGTCTCGCACGGTGTTCAGCACGACGGGCTCGCCGTGGAGGAACAGCTGACCGGAGCGGTGGATGCCGTAGGAGCGACCGAACAGCGAGCGTGCGAGCTCGGTGCGGCCGGCTCCCATGAGTCCGGCGAAGCCCACGATCTCTCCGCGGCGCGCGACGAAGCTCTCGTCATCGCACACGAGCTTGCCGGGCACGTTCGGATGCTCCACGGTCCAGCCCTTCACCTCGATGATCGTCTCACCGCCGGTGTTCGGCTCGTGCTCGGGGTAGCGGTTGTCGAGCGAGCGGCCCACCATCGCGCGGATGATGCGGTCCTCGTCGACATGGCCCGCCTCGACCGCGTAGGTCTCGACCGTGCGGCCGTCGCGGATCACGGTGACCGCATCGGAGACGGCGGCGATCTCGTTGAGCTTGTGGGAGATCATGATCGACGTGATCCCGCGGCCCTTGAGACCCTTCATCAGCAGGAGCAGGTTCTCCGAGTCGTCCTCGTTCAGCGCGGACGTGGGCTCATCCAGGATCAGCAGCTTGACGTTCTTCGACAGCGCTTTCGCGATCTCGACCAGCTGCTGCTGGCCCACGCCCAGGTACTTCACCGCCATGTCCGGGTCGACGTCGAGGCCCACGCGAGCGAGCAGGTCGCGGCAGCGGCGCCGGGCTTCGCGCCGGTCGATGAGACCACCGGCGACGATCTCGTTGCCGAGGAAGATGTTCTCGGTGACGGAGAGCTCGGGGATGAGGGCGAGCTCCTGGTGGATGATGACGATGCCGGCGCTCTCCGAGGACTTGATGTCCTTGAACGCCATCTCCTCGCCCTCGAACACGATCTGCCCGCCGTAGGTGCCGTGGGAGTACACGCCGGACAGCACCTTCATGAGCGTCGACTTCCCGGCGCCGTTCTCCCCGCAGATCGCGTGGATGTCGCCGCGGCGGACGGTCATCGTGACGTCGTCGAGCGCGCGGACCCCCGGGAACAGCTTGGTGATGTTCCGCATCTCGAGAACTGCGTGCGGATCGACCATCTCTACCTCCGACTCCTCATTGAGTGCCACCGTGCGGTGGCGTTGCCGTCCCGATGATGCTGGGACGCGGCTGCCCTCACACCGGGAAGACAACGTTGTCAGTGTAGGGCCGCACTCCGACTCTTCGGTCACGCGCAGATCACGATCAGATAACTCGTGCGCGCCCGCAGGTCAGGGCCGACGTGTAGGCCGCGCCCCGGGACCGCTGTGCAGTCCCGAGGCGCGGCAGTCACCTCAGAGTCCGCGCCGCCGGGAGCGGGAGATGACGACTGCCGACGCTCCGGCGATGACCAGTGCGAGTGCGGCCGCCGCTCCCGTGAGGGCGTTGATGCCCGTCATGGCCAGGCTCCCGCCGGCCCGAGGGGGCTCGGAGCTCGCCGGAGCACCGCCCTGGGACGGGTCTCCGGCGCCGGGACCATCGGACGGCACCGCCGGGGCGGCCGAATCCGTCGGCTCAGCCGGATCTGCTGGATCTGTCGGCTCCGTCGGCTCAGCCGGTTCCGTCGGCTCGGCCGGTTCCGTCGGCTCGGCCGGTTCCGTCGGCTCGGCCGGTTCCGTCGGTTCCGTCGGTTCCGTCGGTTCCGTCGGTTCCGTCGGTTCCGTCGGTTCCGTCGGCTCCGTCGGCTCCGTCGATCCTCCTGCGAACATGGTCTGCTCCACCGGGGCCACCGTCGCGTCGACGATCTTCGCGTCGCCGCCCTCGGCGAAGGCGAGCACCTGCTGAGAGTCCGCGCCGGGGAAGATCAGCTCGGTCATCGTCCTGGTGCCGTCCTGCGCGAACACCTCGACGGAGGAGCGGTCCAGCCAGATGCTGAAGGAGACCGTGCCGTCGTCCTCGAGCGTGACCGGCGCCTCGACCTGGCCGGGGAACGCGCTGTGGAAGTCGACCTCGCCCGAGCGCGACCGGTCCACGAAGGCCTTCCCGCGCTCGGCGTCGTAGCCCACGAGGGTTCCCTGCGCGTCGTCGGCGCTGGCGGCCGGATCGGCGGTGAATCCGTCGGACGCACTCACCACGACCCCCGCGCGAGTCGCCGAGCCCGGATCGAGACGCAGATCGATGCGGAGCATGTCCCCGCTGATCGTCTCGCCGTCGGCGCTGAGCGGAGCGGTCCCCTCTGCCACGGCGACATCGGCGACGCTCTGGCGCGATTCCTCCACGAGCGAGTCCTCGGCCTGCTGGACCGGAGCATGAACCAGCTCGATGCCGTGGTCGGTGCGGCTCAGCCCCACCTCACGCGGCAAGGTCATCGCGGAGACCCAGGGAGAGACGGGGACGTCACCGGCGTAGAGCCAGTTGTTCATCCAGCCCTGAGTGATTCGCTTGCCGTCAGGGGCATCGGAGTAGGAGACGGTCGCGTAGTAGTCGCTGCCCCAGTCCATCCACTGATAGTTCTCCAACGAGGAGGCGATCGGCGCGTCCGTGGCGACGAAGTGATCGACGAGGATGTGCCCCCACCCGCCGCTGCTGTTGTCGACGATGCGGAGCGAGGCCTGCTGGCCCTCGAACTCACCCACCTCCCAGTTGTGCCAGTCCAGGTTCTCGCTGTCGGAACCGGTGGCGGTGCGGACCACCTCGCCGTCGACGACGAGGTTCACCGTGGTCTCGTCACCCCGGGGCAGTGCGGCCTCGTCGCCCATGACGACGTGGTCGAGGGTCAGGTGGCCCCAGCCTCCCGTGGCCTCGTCGACCACGCGCAGCTGAGCGGTGCGGCCCTGCAGCTCGGAGAGGTCCCAGTGGCGCCAGTTCAGCGCGCCATCCTCGGGCCCGGTCTGACTCCGCACCACCTCGCCGTCGACCATGAGCTGCACCTCGAGGGTCTCGTCGGACGCCTCCGTACGCGCTCCCCCGCCCACCAGCATGTTCAGGTAGTCACCGTCGATCGTGAATTCGGGAGAGGTCAGCGTCCCGAGGTTGTCGTCGCCCTTGGGGCCGCCCTCCCAGGTGTTGATGCGCTTGTCGCCGAGGGCGTACTCGCCGCCCGCGGTGGACGGGCTGCCTGTGGCGGCGAGGTCGCCGCTGCCGGTCCAGCCCATGTCCGCGAGGGTGACTGCGCCGTCGGCCTCCTCGAAGCCGTTCCAGAGCGCGGTGCCCGCCGGCGGGTCGTTATCAGGCCGAGTGCCCTCCCGATGCGGATTGTTCCCTCCGCCGACGAGGAAGCCGAGATGTTCGCGCTCGATGGTGAACGGCTCGGATTCCATCGCGCCGACCGGCCCGTCGCCGCCGTGGAACGAGTTGACGAAGCCTCCACCCTCGACACCGTTCACGGACTGCTGGCCGCTGACGGGCCCCTCTGCTGGCGCACTCCCGAAGGGGCCGCTCTCGGCCTGACCCTCTTCGTTCGCAACGTCCCATCCGGAGAAGTCCCCGTTCTCGAAGTCCCAGAGGACCTCGCCGTCCGGGGCAGGGATGTCATCCACGATGTTCTCTGCAGTGAAGGTGGTGCCATCGAAGTCGCCCACGAAGTACTGGCCGCCGCTGCCCCCGGCGACGGAGCCGGGGTTGAGGTTCACGATCATGACCCAGCGGGTCTCCTCGGGGTTCCCGTCCACCGGGAGCTCGAAGAGGTCCGGGCACTCCCAGATGCCGCCGACCGCATTGGCGGGCCCGAAGTCGGAGGCGAACTCCCAGTTCAGGAGATCATCCGAGGTGTAGACGACGACCTGGTAGTCGGTCGCCTCGACCGCCACCATGACCCAGTGGGACTCTGCCGGAGTCGCCCCCTCGTACCAGAACACCTTCGGGTCGCGGAAGTTGCCCGAGTCGCGATCAGCGACGGGATTCCCCTCGTACTTCTCCCAGGTGAACCCTCCATCCGTGGAGAACGCGAGAGACTGCGCCTGCTTCCCGGCATGCTCAGGATGGCTGCCCGTATATGCACTGGTGTACAGCGCGATCAGCGGGTCCTCGTCGCCCGTGCCGAGCCCGCTGGTGTTGCCGTGATCCACGACCACGGACCCCGAGAAGATGTCCTCGATGCTGTTCCCGTCATCATCGAAGCTCTGCCCGATCGCGAGGGTCTGCTCGGTCCAGGTCATGAGATCGGGGCTGGTCGCATGCCCCCACGACATATTCCCCCAAACGCTCCCCTCGGGGTTGTACTGGTAATACAGGTGGTAGAGACCGTCGTGGAACACCATCCCGTTGGGGTCGTTCATCCAGTTCCGCTCGGGCGTGTAGTGGTAGCCCGGACGGTTCGGCTCGGAGCCGATCGTGCCCTAGGAGAAGCTGGGCGCCGCGCCCAGCCCGAGGATCAAGGTGGCAGCGGCGCCAGCGCACAGGAGGCGCAGGGCGCGAGGCGGAGCTGTGGTGTGGAGCATGAGTCGGTTCCCTCCATCGGGAGTAGCCGGGATGGCGTCGTAGCGTCCAGGTGCCGTGGACGACGCAGTCGTGACGGACGCTCTGACAACGTTGTCTATTTGGTGCCGACTGCACCCTACTGAACGTTCTGCCCGGTGTCCACCACGTCACGGCACGACGCCTGCCGGATCCGAGCTGGCACTGCAGCGTCGGGCGACAGCGTGCCCCTGACGGCACCTGCGCAGGTCGGACCGGACAACTGCGATGCCTGACCGCGCGAGACCCCCCTGCTCGAAGCAGCCGAGGAGCCATGCTCTATCGTCGTGAACCAGGGGCCACCAGGCGCCCGGAAACGGACACACGTGCAGCCTTCCCAGAATGGCCATGGCGGATCGGTCACCGATGCCCCGCTCACCCTCGGACTGATCGGGGCCTCGCGCAAGCCGGACGAGCGCCGGGTGCCGGTGCATCCCGCGCATCTGGACCGCATTCCCGAGCACCTGCGGCGCCGCATCCTGGTCGAGGAGGGATACGGGCTCCCCTTCGGGATGTCCGACGCGAAGATCGCTGCGCTGGTGGGTCGCGTCGGCACCCGCGAGGAGGTGTTCGCCGCGGCCGACGTGCTGGTGCTGCCGAAGCCGCAGCACGAGGACATCCGCGCGATGCGCGAGGGACAGATCCTCTGGGGCTGGCCGCACTGCGTGCAGGACCGTGAGCTCACGCAGCTGGCGATCGACAAGCGCCTCACGCTGATCGCGTTCGAGGCGATGAACCACTGGGGCCCCGACGGCTCCTTCACGCTGCACGTGTTCCACGCGAACAACGAGCTGGCGGGCTACTGCTCGGTGCTGCACGCCCTGCAGCTGCGGGGCACGACGGGGAACTACGGACGGCGTCTCACCGCCACGGTGATCGGCTTCGGCGCCACGGCGCGGGGCGCGATCACGGCGCTGAGCGCCCACGGCATCTCCCAGGTGCGGGTGCTGACCAATCGTGCGGTCGCGGCGGTCGGCTCCCCGATCCACTCGGTGGACATCGTCCAGTTCGGTCACGAGGAGGGCCCGTACCTGAGCGAGGTCATCACCGACGACGGGGTGGTGCCCCTGGCCCCGTTCCTCGCCGAGAGCGACGTGGTGGTCAACTGCACCCTGCAGGATCCCAACGCCCCGCTGCTCTACCTGCGCGAGAGCGATCTGCCGAAGTTCCGGCCCGGGAGCCTGATCGTGGACGTCTCCTGCGATGAGGGGATGGGGTTCGCCTGGGCGCGCCCCACCACCTTCAAGGCGCCGATGATCGAGCTGGACAACAACATCCACTACTACGCGGTGGACCACAGCCCCTCGTACCTGTGGAACTCCGCGAGCTGGGAGAACAGCTCCGCGCTGCTCCCCTTCGTCGAGACCGTCATGGCAGGGCCCGCGGCCTGGGCCGCCGAGTCCGTCATCGATCATGCGATCGAGATCCAGGACGGCGTGATCAGGAATCCTGCGATCGTCGAGTTCCAGGGCCGCGAGAGCGAGTACCCCCACCGCTGAGCGGCGGGGCATCGCGTCGTCGCGCAGCGCTCAGCGAGGACCCGCGGCCGACCCGCCTCTCAGCCGACGTGCGGCAGGGTCCACCGTGCACCTTGCCCCGCTCCCGGCCCGAGCACCCTGTTTCACCTGCTCCCTGCCACGACCTCGAGCCCGAGCCGCTGCGCCGCCTGCGCGAGCTCACGGTCGAAGGTCGCGAATCCGATCATCGCGTCCCCGTAGAGCAGGGCCGTGGAGAGGTGCAGTGCGTCCATGGCGCGCAGACCTGAGCCGAGCGAGAGGGCGTGGTCGATCACCTCGTCGTCGACCGCGTCGAGGCCGGTCCGGGCGAGGATCGCGTCGACATCGGCATGAGAACCGCCACGGCGATCCACTGTCGCGTGCAGCTCGACCTCGAGCAGCCGCGAGGAGAGCAGCTCCGTCGTTCCCGCGAAGAGGGCCTCGACCTCGACCACCCCCGGTTCTCGGCTGAGGAGCTTGTAGGCCGCCGAGGTGTCGAGGTAGATCATGCGCGGTCCCCGCGCATGTCCTCGATCATCTGCTCGGTGCTCCAGCCGTGGATAGGTGAGGCGACCGTCGGTATCCCGCTCTCGGTGGCGGGCCGCAGCGCACCGCTGGCGAGGCGCCGGGAGCGCCGATCAGACTCGACCCTGGTGATGCGGGCGATCTGGCGGCCACGGTCCGTCACGGTGACCTCCTCCCCCTCCTGCACTCGCGCGAGGACCCGGGCGGTCTGCTGGTTCAGCTCGGTGCGCGTCACGTCAGCCATGGGACCACGGTACGCCTAATACTAGTTCTAGTACAGATGCGATGTGGACGACGAGGGCGCGGGCTTCCTCTCCCCAGGGTCGCAGCACTGTGAAAGAGGAAGTGCAGCCGGTCGCCGCGCTCACCGCCGGGTGATCGCGAAGGCTCCTGCCGGTACGCTCCTGCCCCCGCGGTTCGCAGGGCCCACTCGCATTCCGTCGGCCCGGTACGCACTGCCCGTCTGCCCCGGCACGAGCGCCAGCTTCGCATCAGCCGACACCACGTGAAGCGTCAGCGAATCTCCCCGCTCCACCGCGAGCTCCACTGTGGTCACCGCCGGCAGCAGCATCAGCTCGTCGAGCTCGAGCCTCCCCTCGGCGATGACCTCGATGGCCACAGCGCCCGCCGGGATCGGGACGTCGAGCCGCACGGGCCTGAGCACCCCGTCCCACTCGGTCACGCCCGGATCCCCGGCACCGCCCAGCTCGAGCGTGCCCAGCACTGTCCGTGCTCCGGCCGCGTCGATCGCACTCCAGTGCGCCACACCCGCGTCCTCGGCGAGCCGGTGGATCAGCGGATGCGCCGTCGCGCTTCCGGCGGAGACTGCGGCGAGCGCCTCGGCATCCAGCGTGAAGCGCACTGTGCCGCCGTCACCGGCGAGCACAGAGGATCCGCGCCAGTTCGACTCCCCCGTCCACGCGCTCTCCGGCGTCACGACCGCGGCGTCGCCGCTGAGCTGCGCCGACTCGGCCGGGAGCCACTGCATGCCGTGCACCTCGGGCGTGCCGTTGAGGCTCCGCGCGGTCCGCGCGAGGTCCCGGTCCTGGTCCAGCGCGATCATCGCCAGCAGGGCGTGGATCGTGGACTCCGCGCCGGAGTTGCGGTTGAGGCGCCCGTCGGGCTCGATCCCGTCGACGGTCACGCCGGTGGCCGGATCGTAGACGGGCTCTCCCGCCGGGTTCGCGCCGAAGAACCAGCCGGCGACGAGTGCGGCCAGCTCCCGCAGGCCCTCGCCACCGGTGACATCGGCCGTGCGCAGCAGGGACTCGATGCGGCTCTGGACGCCGTAGGCGATCTGCGACTCCCCGGGTACGGGTGACCAGGCGTTGTACGGGCCGCCGGAGGTGAGCAGCTGCGGGGTGAACACGCCCACGTCGGCCACCGCAGCATCGAGCCCGCGGCCCGTGACCGCGGAGGCGACGGCGAGCGCGGCCGGGGCGAGGCCGCCCCAGGCGTGCCAGAGGCTCTGCGAGCCGGTCCACGGCATGATCGCACCGAAGGGCCAGACGCCCACGGCGCCGGAGGGCATCGCCTCAATACCCTCGGCGTAGCGGTCCAGGGCCTGGGCGACGCGCTCGTCGTCGGGTCGCACCGTGAGGGCTGCGGCGAGCCCGAGCACGGCCTCGCCGGTCGCGTCGGCACCACCGGCGATCACCCAGCCGGGCACGGGGACCCCGTCGGCCGAATCCCACTGCCCGTATCTGCCCAGCGAGGCGCGCTCGAGCGCGGTCAGCGCCAGGTGCAGACGCTCGACCAGGAACGCGGTGAAGTCAGGGTCGACCGCGGCGAACACGGCGATGCTCTCTCCGAGCGCCCAGACGGTGCGGGCCAGCCAGTAGGACTCGTCGGAATCCGAGGGGTCGGGCAGCTCGATGGGGATCGCGCTGCAGTTCAGGGCGCCGTCGGGCTGCATCCACAGCACCACGTTGCCGGCGTTCTGCCCGGAGGTGACCTGGAGGTAGGTGAGGGTGCGCAGCAGCTCCCGGGCGGTCGCCAGATCGGCGTTGTCCCTGAATGCGGAGTGGGCGCGCAGGAACACGATGGCGGTGCGGGAGATGTCGTCGGCGTTGTAGGCGCCCTGGGACCAGTGGCCGGTGGCGGCGTCGAGATCTCCGCCGCCGATGCGGGTGAAGGTGCCGTCCTCTGCGCGGTCGGCGTAGGTCCACACGGCGGTGGCGCGCGGCCTCTCCTCGGCCTGGTAGGTGGTGTGACCGGCGGTGATCGTGCCGCAGCAGATCGACGGGACGTGGTGGATGTACTTCGGCGAGGGCGGGATCTACTGGGCCACCAGCGACGATCTGATCCACTGGACCCCCGGTACCACGGACGACTCTCCGATGTACCTCCCCACCCCCGGCACCTTCGACGAGGCGCTGGTGGAGATCGGCACCTCCCCCGTCCTCACCGACGACGGCCTGCTGCTGATGCTCACCAACGGCGCCACCCGCGAGGTCCACGAGGACGGCACCGTGGACGTCGACTACCGCTGCGGCCAGATCCTCATCGACCCCGCCGCGCCCACCACGGTCATGGCCAGACTGCAAGAGCCCTGGCTGCGCCCCCAGACCTACGAGGACACCCACGGGCTGATCTCCAATGTCACCTTCGTCGAAGGACTCGTGAAGTTCCGCGGGAAGTGGTTCGCGTACTACGGGCAGTCCGATACGACGCTGGCTGTGGCCGTGGCGGATCCGGCGGACGGGTTCGGGGTGGGGCTGCGCGCGGACGGGTGAGGTGAGCCTCCTCATTGCCCCTTGAGGGCGGCGTAGGCCGCGAGCGCTTCCCGTCGCGAGGCCTTCAGATCGACGATCGGCGCCACCCGTTCCGCGGACTCGTCGTCCACCTCGGGCACCCACCGGCGCACGTACTCGCCCTGGGGGTCGAACCGCTCCTGCTGGCGCTCGGGGTTGAAGACGCGGAAGTACGGGGCGGCGTCGTCGCCCGTGCCGGCGACCCATTGCCAGTTGAACGGGTTCGAGGCGTCGTCGGCGTCGACGAGGGTGTCCCAGAACCATTCCTCGCCGAGCCGCCAGTGCAGGCGCAGATTCTTGGTGAGGAAGGAGGCGACGACCAGCCGCACCCGGTTGTGCATCCAGCCGATCGCCCACAGCTCCCGCATCCCCGCGTCGACCAGGTCGATGCCGGTGCGCCCCTGCTGCCAGGCCCGCAGAGCGTCATCGTCCTCGCGCCACTCGAAAGCGTCGAACTGGGGCCGGACGTTCTGGGTCGCGAGGTCGGGCAGGTGGAAGAGCCGGTGCCAGGCGAACTCGCGCCACAGCAGCTCGGAGCGGAAAGTCTCCGGGCCCGTTCCGCGCCCCGCGGACAGGCTGTGGTGCCAGACCTCGTGAGGAGAGACCTCGCCGAAGCGGAGGTGCGGCGAGAGGCTCGAGGTGCCCGCGGTGCCCGGCCGCTCCCGATCCTCGGCGTAGTCGGTCAGCAGGTCCCCGAGCTGCGCGAGCCGCTCCCGAGCTCCCGCCTCGCCGGGGGTCCAGTTCTCGCGCAGCCCGCCGGCCCAGTCGGGCGCCGTCGGGAGCCATCCGCGACCGGACAGCTCCTGCTCGAAGGTCTCCGTGCGCAACCAGCTGCGCACCTCGTGGCCGCCGGCACGGACCTGCTCCTGGGGGCCGGCGAGATGATCGGGCAGGCCGTGCGGTTCACGCGGCGGCCTGCTCTCCCGGCATACGCGGGCGAACGGGGAGTAGACCTTGTACGGTCCGCCGCTCTGGGTGGTGATCGTCCATGGCTCGTGCAGCAGGTAGCCGTCGAAGCTCTCCACGCGGACATCCCGCCTGCGCAGAGACGCCTTCAGCCGCGCATCCATGGCCCGCTTGGGTTCGTGATAGCGGCGGTTCCAGAGCACCGCGGTCGCGTGCACCTCCTCGACCAATGCCGGGATCTGCTCTTCGGGATCCCCGCGGAGCAGGACCAGCGGCACCCCGTGCTCGCGCAGGGCCGCGGCCAGGGCGCTCAGCGAGTGGTGCAGCCACCAGCGCGCCGCGCCGCCCAGCGGGCGCACGCCGCTGATCTCCTCGTCGATGTGCACCGCGAGGACCTCACCATCGGCCGCGGCGGCATGGAGGGCCGGATTGTCGTGAAGGCGGAGGTCATCCCGGATCCACCAGATGCTGGTCATCTGTCCCTGCTCTCGTTGGCGGTGGCGGGCCCCGGCCCGTGGGGCCCGGCCCCTGTGGCGTGCGGCGGCCGGTCCCGGACGACCTCACGCACGTACGTAGCCTAGCTAAGCAAGCTCTTACCGTGCACACGGGCGAGGTCTCGCTCTACTGCGTCACACCGGGCGCGGGCGAGCCGTCCCCCGATCCGCTGCGCGTGCTCGATACCCTCGCGGAATGGCTACCCGTCGACGCTCCAGCACCCGTCGGCGAGGCGGCTCCTCCCGGAGGAAGGGCACCCGCCAGGTGATGCGGGAGCTGCCGTTCGTCGGCCCCGGCGAGCGCACCTGGGTGCTGGACGTCCCCTACGGCACCCAGGTCGAGGGCGCCGCCTGGCATCCCGCCGTCAAGATGCACCTGTACACGGGGCGCACGCTGCCCGCGCACCTCGCGCCCTATGCTCCCGCTCCGCACACCCTCGGGCGATTCCTCGAGAACACCCTGAACCCCGAGGATCCGACGCCGAACCCCGAGCCGGCCGAGGACCTCGAGCCCCGCCAGAACCAGTACGAGGCGGCCGACGCGATCGCGGCACGCGCCGCAGCCGGTGGGCGACAGTTCCTGCTGGCCGACGAACCGGGCGTCGGCAAGACGATCTCCGCCGTGCTCGGAGCCAGTGCAGTGGGCGACCTCCGCGGAGCGCAGCGCGTGCTCGTGGTCGCCGACAGGCCCGCCGCGATCACCATCGGGCACTGGTGCCGCACCATCACCGCGCTCGGCGACAGCGGCCTGGAATGGGTCGTGATCACCTGGGACCGCCTGGAAAAGGTCACGGGCTACGACTGGGACGTGATCATCGCCGATGAAGCCCACGCGCTGCGCCGCACCACCACGAAGCGGTGGAAGCTCTGGGCACAGATCGCCGGCCACCGGCAGCCGCACGAGCAGGCGCCGTTCGTGATCACGACGACCGCGACGCCCGGCCACACGCCGCTCGAGCTGCCCTATCTCGCGCCGGCCTACGCCCAGGCGCATGACGAGCCGATGAAGGAGTGGCTCACGGCGACCCAGCCCGCCGCCACCTTCAACACCGCGCTCGAGCGCCACGGGGTCGGCGTGGACAAGGGCCGCTACGGCGCGTCCTGGACCACCGACCCTGCCCGCCGGGCCGCGGATCTCGCGCTGGTGCGCGGCTGGCTCAAGGACGCACAACCACCTGCCATGCTGCACCGTGCGGCGCCGTGGGGGCCGGTGCCGATCTCCGGAATGCCGGTGACGCTCACGCCCACAGAACGGGACGCGTATGAAGCGGAGTGGGGAGAGTTCTGCCGCGAGATGGACATCGCCCGGCGCGGTAGGAACACGGCCAAAGGGCGCGCGGCGCTGCTGCGCTTCCGGCAGAAGGCCGGACTGATCCGCGTGGACTCCACCGTCGCGTGGATCTCCCAGCAGGTCGAGGCCGAGAGGCAGGTGGCGTGCTCGGTCGAGTTCGTCGGCACCGCCGCCGATCCGATCGCCGAGCGGCTGCGGGACTCCGGCCTCGAGGTCGCCACGATCTATGGTCAGGGCCGGTTCGACGCCGAAGCCGAGCGGCTCCGCTTCCAGACCGGGCAGGCGAAGGTCTGCGTGTTCACCACGGTCGCTTCGATCAGCCTGCACGCCGGCGAGACTCTCGAAGGCGGCCACCAGGCGAGCACCGAGCCGCGGGTCGGGGTGTTCCACCAGGCCCGCTTCTCCGGCATCGCGGGCCGACAGGTCACCGGCCGCACCCACCGCGACCACCAGGTCTCCCCCTGGCACATCGCCTACGCCGAGAGCACCGTCGAGGAGCAGGTCAGCAAGGTGATGGTGGAACGGATCGCCGCCGCCTCCGACACCGTGGGCGGCGACACCGCGAGTCTCACCGACGTGGCGCAGCTGCTCGGGGCGGACTGGCTGCCAGCGGCAAGCCTGACCGGCGATGCGGACTGAACGACGAGGATGACCGCTCCCCCGCCGTCCGGAGGAGCCCGGCGATGTTCAATTTTCCTTAGAATTCCAGTATGTTGAACACATGGACTCGATTGAACTTCCGAGGAGTGCCACGGGCGCCGTCATCAAGGACGTGCTTCACCACCTCGCCGAGCTGGGCATCAGACCAGACTGGCGGTACGAGGAGAATCTTGAGGACCGGATCTGCACCGGCACTCTCCTGCTCGACGACGGAACCGGCGTGCACAAGTTCCCGGCCGTGGCCAGCGCGACTGTCAGCCCTGCCGGGCTCACCCTGCTGCCTCATGACGAGCAGACGGTCCTGCTGACCAGCCGTATCACTCCCGCACGCGCACAGGCACTCGCCTCACGAGGCTGGGGTGGATACGCGGATTCGGCGGGCAACGCGTCGCTGAGGTCACCGGGACTTCTCATCGAGATCGCAGGCAAGAGCGACGCCGAAGAACGAAGGGCACCCACCGCAGCTCCCTTCTCGCGCGCGGGTCTGCCTGTCACCTTCGCCGTACTCGTCGCGAACCAGCAGGAGCATCGAGTACTGCAGCGCGAGTTGGCAGCGTCATCAGGGGCATCGATCGGCACCGTGAACCGTGTCGTTCGGGCTCTGCGCGAGCGCACGCCCCCGATGCTCGACAAGAACTACCAGGTGTTGCGCCCCGCCGCGCTCGAAGACGAGTGGGTCGCGGCCTATACGGCCTTGCAACCCAGCACGTGGCCCGAGGAACGGTTCACGAGCGACGTCTGGAAGAACCCCTCGGACCTCCTGAAGGAGAAGCTCCCCGACGGAGCGCTGCTCGGCTCGGAACTGGCCGCAGCACGCCTCGGCGCACCGATCCGGCCATCACAGGCCCTCATTCATCTTCCTCCCGAAGCCCGACGGGACCTCATCCGCCAGGGGCGCCTGCGCAGAGCACAGGACGGCCCGGTACGGATCCGCCCGACCTTCTGGAACATTCCGCCGAACGGAGAGGATGGCGTCGCTCCCAGACCGCTGCTCAGGGCGGACCTGCTGCTCGAGGACGATCCCCGGCTCGATGAGATACGTGCACAGCTGTTCGGTGACACGCGATGATCGACCTCACAGGACGCACTGACGTACCAGTGGCCGAAGAGGTCCTCACCGAGCTGGCAGGCATCTGTCACGGCTTGGAACTCGAGTTCCTCGTCGTCGGCGCCGCAGCTCGCGATCTCGTCATCCATGCCCTTCAGCACAACCAACCGATCCGCGCGACTGAAGACATCGATATCGCAGTCGCAGTCCGTGTCAGTGAACAGTTCGCCGGCCTGACGGATCGCCTGACGCGGAAGGGGAACTCACAACACAAGTTCGAGGTGCTCGGAGTCGAGGTCGATGTCGTTCCCTTCGGGGGGATCGAGCAAGGCCGCAGCGTTCACTTCGCTGATGACCATCTCCTGGATGTCAACGGACTACAGGAGGCGCACGCCACGTCGACCCTGGTCCGGATGCCCCATGGCACTGAGCTCCGTGTCGCCAGCGCTCCCGCGCAGACCGCGCTCAAAGTGCTCGCGTGGAGGGACCGGCATCATGACAATCCCAAGGATGGGCTCGACCTGCAAGTCATCCTCGCGGCACTCTCCGAGGACCCGTTCGTCGACGAGGTATGGGAAGACCACACGGCGCTCGACGCCACCGATGACGACATCATCGCCGCAGCCAGCTACCACTATGCGCGTCGTGCCGCGGAGGCATTCGCCCCCATCGACGGAACAGCGGTACTCGATACGCTCCTCGATGCCCAGCTGCGACCGGTGTTGCTGCGGCACATGCGGAGCGAACTCGCCGCCGATCTGATCGACGGGTACACGAAAGGATTCGCAGCCGGGCTCAAGCGCTGAGCATCCACGGGGCGTACCTGCCTGACAGCACTTTCTACGCTTTCGGTCGCCAGCTGTACGACGTCACGACGTCGTCGAAGACGTCAACCGCCGATGACCGTGGGCGATCCATTCCCTCTCAGAGCAGGAGCTTCACCAGCAGCACCGGAATGCGCACCACCACATTCAGCACCAGCCCGAGCGCATCGCTCAACTCCAGCAACCCGGACAGAAGGTCACCCCTGATGAACCGATGTCGTTTGTCGCGTCGTCTCATCGGTGCTCCGTTCCCTGTGGTGGAGTGGTGCCGCCCTCATTGACTCGTGGCCGCCGACCCTACACAGGCGACTCTCTCAGGTCATCGCGCGGTCTTGGGCGAGATTGCCCGATCCTGGTCAGCGAGGGCCGCAGAGCGTCGGTCCCGCACCATCGCGATCGCGCCACGCATCGCCACCGGAGCGCGATAGTGCACCATCGGCGTGAGGTAGCTGTCCTCCGGATACTGCCCGTACTCCGCCCACCTATCGTCAGCTCCCTCCAAGGCCCCCTCCCGATCCGTTCGCTCTTCCTCCCGGAGGAGCAGCCCGCTGTCGCGGAGCCGTCCCATGGTGCGTGAGAGCCGCTCGAGCGCACCCAGTCCACGAGCCAGCGGATGCCCTGTCCTGCGGTCGATCGGCACCTCTCGGATGTAGGGATGACGCAGCAGCTGGAGCATGAACTGCACGACCTCGCCGCAGTGGATCAGCTCGCCGTCAGGCGGGATTGTGGGCAGCATCAACCCTTCAGGGCCACTCGCCACGAGCAGCGCGTCCAGGCAGTCCTCATCCAGCCCTTCGTTCCAGTCGGCGAACCCGGCGCTGGTCGCGGACGACTCCAGGGCTGCCGCGAGCAGGCTCCGTGCCCTCCACAGCGCATTTTCCGCACCCTCAGCGCTCTCCTCGTCTCCGGCATGCCCCATTGCAGGTTCCACGTGCCCCTCGCGCTTGACGAGGAGACCACTGCTGAGCAGAACGCTCCAGGCCACATGGAGGATCTGGCTGTTGCTGTACCACTCCCAGGAACGGTGATCGTCGACTGCTGGCTGGATTCTCTCCAGCTGGCGCCGGTCCACCGCGAACAACTCCCCCTGCTTGGTGAGCCGCCGACCTTCCCCGACGAAGGTCACCACCTGATCGATCGCCAACAGGAAGGGCAGTCGGTCGAGCTCGGCGAGCATCTCCGCTCGACCCTCCTCGTCCGTCGGCTCGCTCATCGGGGCGGGGGCGTCGGCGAGACACCAGTGGAGAGGGCGGCTCTGACGTGGGGGAACATCGAACTCAAAGAATTCGGTGGCGTCGGCAGTCATGCCCAGAGCCTGGAGGACTCCCCGCCCGCGCACCACAGCACGATGCGCATTGTGGACAACCGACCGCTGTGGAGGAGAGAAGGCCGGTGGCACCGCGGGCCGGCAGGTCACCGGCCGCACCCACCGCGACCAGCAGGTCGCCGGACCGCGTCACCAGGGGCTGGGCTTGTAATCCTTCACGAAGCAGCCGTACATGTCTTCGCCGGCCTCGCCGCGCACGATCGGGTCGTAGACGCGGGCTGCGCCGTCCACCAGATCCAACGGGGCGTGCCAGCCCTCGGCGGCGATGCGCAGCTTGTCCTGGTGGGGGCGCTCGTCGGTGATCCAGCCGGTGTCCACGGCGGTCATCAGGATCCGGTCGGTCTCGAACGCCTCGCCCGCGCTGGTGCGGGTGAGCATGTTCAGCGCGGCCTTGGCCATGTTCGTGTGCGGATGGCCGGCACCCTTGTAGCGGCGGGAGAACTGGCCCTCCATCGCCGAGACGTTCACGATGTAGGCGCGGCGCGCCCCGGCCTGCACGGCGGCACGCATCGAGGCGCGCAGCCTGCTGATCAGCAGGAAGGGTGCCGTCTCGTTGCAGAGCTGCACCTCGAGCATCTCGAGCGCGTCGACCTGGTCCACCGTCTGCGTCCAGGAGTTGTTGGTCTGCATATCCGGGAGCAGGCCGCCGGCGTCGACCGCGGTGCCCGCGAGGTGCTCCTGCAGGCTCGCCTTGCCGGCGCGCAGCGCGAGCGCCGTCATCGAGGCGGCGGTCTGCGCGGCGCGAGCATGCTCGAGCGATTCCCCGTCATGCTGCGGGACCGCGTCATTCTGCAGAACCCCGGCGATCGCGGCGGGATGCGCCTGGGAGATGCGGTCGAACGCCGACATCTCCGGCAGCGCGAGGTCGGTGGGCAGCGGGGCGTCCTCCGCCTCGACCAGCGCCGAGTAGGCGCTCGGGGAGCGGCGCACCGTCTGCGCGGCGTTGTTGATGAGGATGTCCAGCGGGCCCGCGGCGGCGACATCGTCGGCGAGCGCGATCACCTGGGTGGGGTCGCGCAGGTCGATCCCGACGATCTTCAGCCGGTCGATCCAGTCCGCAGCATCCTCCATCTGGGCGAAGCGCCGCGCCGCATCCTTGGGGAAGCGGGTGGTGATGGTGGTGTGCGCACCGTCGCGCAGCAGGCGCAGCGCGATGTACATGCCGATCTTGGAGCGGCCGCCGGTGAGCAGTGCCCGCTTGCCGGTGAGGTCCGTGCGCTGGTCCCGCTTGGCGTGCGACATCGCTGCGCAGTCCGGGCACAGCCAGTGATAGAACGCATCGACCAGGGTGTAGTCGTTCTTGCAGATGTAGCAGCCGCGGGACTTGTTCAGCTCTCCCGCGAAGGCGCCCTGCGCGCTCGAGACCAGCGGAATCCCCTTGGTCTCGTCGTCGATGCGCAGCGGGGAGCCGGTGGCGGTCGCGGCGATCACGGCGCGGTCCGCCTTGCGCTGCGCCCAGGTCTTCTCTCCGCGACGGGACTTCGCGAGCTTCTTCTCGAAGTTCCGGGAGGCGCGTTTGATCGCGACGAGATCCGCGTCGTCATCCGGCATGGCCGGGGCGTGCCGGAGCACGCGCAGGGCGGTGGCGATGTCCTCCGCGGTCAGTTCTTGGCTCTCGCGGTGACGGGGCGTCGAGGAGGCAAAGGAATCAGAGAGTTCGGGCACCGATCGAGTCTATGGCTCCGCCACCGGCCGACGGGCGGGGCATTGGTCACGTGCCCGCCGCCATGGCGCTCGCTCTAGGCTCGCCCATGAAATCGGCGTCCCTGACCTCCGGTGTCAGATCCAGCCTCGGCACCGAGTGGATCCGAAAGCTCACCCTCTACGGTGAGCACCTGGTTCTCGTCGCCCGCGAAACGGCCCGGCTCGAGCATCTCGCCGCCGAGCTGACGGGTGCCGACGCCTCGGAGGTCGAAGTGCTCAGCGCAAGTCTCTCCTCCCCCACGGGCATCACCGCCGTCATCGAGCGGCTCACGGACGAGGCCCGGCCCATCCAGACGCTGAGCGACAGCGCCGGGTTCGGGCTGCCGCCCGCGTTCGAGAGGAACTACATTGAAGACGAGGCACGCCACCCGCGGCTCCACGTCGAGGTGCCGCTGCGGCTAATGCACACCGCACTGCCGGGGTTGCTCGCGCGACGCTCCGGCACGATCCTCAGTATCGCCTCGGCCCCTGCCGCCATGCCCTGCTCCACGTACAGGGCAGCAAAGTCGTGCCAGGTGACGTTTTCCCGATGGGCCAGCAGCCAGTACCGCTCCCGCGGCGTCACCGTCACCGCAGTGTGCCCGGGCTGCACCCACGCCGACTTCCATGCCCGCCTGGGCCTGCCCGAGGGCAAGGAGGGCACTTCGGGCTGGCCGTGGCTCGAGACGCTTCGGGAGGTCTCCGAGTCGCTGCGCGACGTGGAGAAGGGCGAGGCAGTGTCGATGTCGAGCAAGAGGTACAAGGCGATCTACACCGCTGCGAGGCTGGCGCCCACCGGGCCGATGGCGAAGCTCACGGCGCGGGGGCACTGCGCGGACTGCGCACAGCACGCGCGACCGCCACGGCGTTTGTCCTAGCCGCACCTACGGTATAACGCCCACCGTGCTCTCGCGGATGATCAGCTCCTGCGGCACCTCGACCACAGCTGGGGAGGCGTTGGGGTTCTCGATGCGGCGGATGACCATCTCCACGGCCTCTCGGGCGACGTGAGAGACATCGACGGCCACCGTGGTCAGGGCAGGATTCGAGAATTCACCCTCCAGAATTCCGTCCCAGCCGAGCACTGCGACGTCATCCGGAACGGTTCGGCCGCCTCGTCGGAGCGCCCGCATCGCACCCACGGCGATGAGATCGGTCGCGCAGACGAGGGAATCGAACTCGACGCCGCTGGCCAGGATGCCCTCAACCACGTGGGCGCCGCCGGCGCGGCCGTACGAGACCACATCCACCAGCTGCTCCGATCGGCAGGGGAGTTCGGCTTCGGCGAGCGCTGACCGGAATCCCACGAAGCGGTGCCAACCGGGCCCAAACTGCCTGTCCTCTCGGGCTCCCAGGAAGAGAGGCGCACGCCTCCCCAGGGAGAGGAGGTGCTCCGTCGCCTCCTTTCCGGAGCGGGTGTTGTCGAGCGTGACATGGTCCAGCTCGACCTCCTTTGTACCCTCACCGAGGAGGACCAGGGGCATCGCCTCCGAGGAATCCAGCACCCGCTCGCTGTCGAGGCTGTCCGGTCGAAGGATGATTCCGTCAGCGAGCTGAGTGTCGAACCCTCGGGCCGCGTGCCGCTCCCTCTCCGGATTGCTCTTGGTCTCGGCGATCAGGACCGTGTATCCGCGAGTCTCGGCGACGTCGATGATCTCGTGCGCAAGGCTCGCGAAGTACGGAGTACGCAGATCGGGGACGGCCAGCGCAAGGATGTTCGTGCGTCCGGAGCGCAGCTGCTGACCTGCGCGGCTCTTGCGGTACCCGAGCTCGCTGATGGCCGCTTCGACCTTCTCGCGCGTTGTGGGGCGGACGCTCGGTTTCCCGTTCACCACGTTGGACACCGTCATCCAGGACACGCCAGCGCGGAGAGCGACGTCCTTCACCGTCGGCGGTCGCCGGCGCTTGTTCTCCTGGGTCATCTGTCTACCTCTTTTCTCTCGTCTACCGCCGGTGATGCGAACTCGCCCCGCGGGATACACCGACCGCCTGTCCAGCAGACATGTTGACGACCCGGTGCAGACAATCTACTCTGCCGTGTAACGTGAAAATTTAACGTTAGAAGTGACAGAGAACCACGTTCGAGCCCGCCACTGCTGTCGGCCCATTCGGAGGTAAGTCATGTCCGCAACCACTTTTCACATCCCGCGCCGTCCGGTGCTCGCCGGTGTTGCACTGGCAGGAGCGTCGTTCGCCCTCGGGGGGTGTGCACTCGAACCGGAAGAGGGCGGCAGATCTGGCGGGATTCGGGCAGCCTGGTGGGGAGGAGATTCGGAGAACGGCGCCGTAAACGCAGCCTTGGACGCGTTCACCGAGGAGACCGGCACCGAGATCGCTCGGGAGCCGCAGGCGTGGGACGGGTACTGGGACCGCCTCGCCACCCAGACCGCAGGCGGCAACGCCCCTGACTTCATCATGCAGGCCGGAAGCCAGATCCCTGACTACGCAGGGCGCGGCACCCTGACGGACCTGAACTCGCTGGAGTCACTGGACGCCGAGGCCGTCGACGAGGGGCTGAAGGAGTTCGGCCAGGTGGAAGACGCCCTCTACGGTGTCGTCGCCGCCTCCAACGCGATGAGCCTGGTGGTCAACCAGGGCCTCGCTGGCGAGGCAGGACTGGAAGTCCCCGACGGCGAGTACGCCTGGGAGGAGCTGGCCGAGATGGCCACCAAGTCCTCGGAGTCCTTGGGCGACGACGTCTGGGGGCTGCAGGACGGAGGCGGCGACCTGATCCTATTCATCCTGAAGGTCCGCGACGACGGCCGGCAGTTCTACGCCGATGACGGCACGCTGAACGCCACGGCTGACGACCTCACCAAATGGTTGGAGTACTGGGAGGAGCTCCGTCAGAACGGAGGCGTCCCGCCCGCCGACGTCACCGCCGAGGCGCAGGGCGAGATGGCCAGCAACCCGATGGCGACGGGGCGGGCAGCGATGAGCTTCGGATGGACGCAGGACTTCATCTCCTACACCCGCCTCGTGGACAGCCCCCTGACGCTCCACATACCTCCCTATGTTCAGGCGTCGCCGAGCCTGTGGATGAACGCCGCCAGCCTGTGGTCGCTCTCCTCCACCTCAGCGGACGCCGAGAAGGCCGCCGAGATCGTGAATTTCATGATCAACAGCGACACCGCCATCTCAGCGCTCGGCGTCTCCCTGGGCATGCCGCCGTCGCAGGGAGCCCGCGACCAGCTCGCAGGGACGCTGTCCGATCCGGAGCAGATGGCGATGGACTTCATGGACAAAGTCGCCGAGACCTCCACACCGTTGAACCGGCTCTGGCCCGCAGGTTTCGCGGAGCTGCGTTCCCTGCTCGGAGACCTCAACGAAGCCGTCGCCTTCGGCGAGACCCCGATCGCGGAGGCGGTCGAGCAGTTCTTCACGACTGCGGACAGCTTCGAATGAGTATGGGAAGGACGAAGCTCGCCTCCCCGACATCCCCACAGAGTGGCCCTCCTGCAGAGCAGGAGCCTCTGGTGAGCCCACCTGTCAGGCAGGGGCAGCGTCGAGGCACCAAGCGACGGCGCTCGGCGACGGTCGCGGGGTACCTCTTCCTGGCCCCCTGGTTCATCGGCCTGTTCGGCCTGGTCCTCGGACCCATGGTGGCCTCGGCCTACCTCTCCTTCACCGAGTACGACCTGTTCACCACAGCGCGCTGGGTGGGCCTGGACAACTACGTGACCATCCTTGGATCGGACACGAAGTTCCAGCAGTCGGTCGGTGTCACGATGACTTACGTGCTCGTCTCGGTGCCGCTGAGGCTCGCATTCGCGCTGGGCCTGGCCATCGTCCTTAATCGCGCACTGCGGGGGATGAGCTTCTATCGATCAGTCTTATACCTGCCCTCCTTGCTTGGCGGGAGCGTGGGCGTCGCTATCCTCTGGCGCCAGCTGTTCGGTCGGGATGGAGCAGTGAACAGCTTCCTGGCGATCTTCGGCATCGACGGACCGAACTGGATCGCAGACCCGGATTACTCGCTCATGACGATCATCGTCCTGGCGGTGTGGCAGTTCGGCTCTCCCATGATCATCTTCCTGGCTGGCCTCAGGAATATCCCGGCGGAGCTCGTCGAAGCCGCAGTGGTCGACGGCGCCGGCACTATCCGGAGATTCCTCTCGATCACAATCCCCCTGCTCACGCCCATCATCTTTTTCAACGTCGTGATGCAGACGATCGTGGCATTCCAGGCTTTCACGCCGTCTTTCATCATAAGC
>NZ_JBQSWK010000026.1:0-58569 GCF_052377065.1 Brachybacterium sp. AOP42-C2-15 | reverse complement strand
GTGAAACTCTCTCCGCTCTGCTGGGTCTCAAGTGTTCCCCCGAGCAACGATGCTCTTTCGCGAAGCCGCGCGAGACCGTAGCCGGATGTTCGCGGGAAATCTTCAGGGCTGGTGGTGCCCGATAGGGAATTGCTGATGCCAAGTCGAATCCCGTGGTCGTCCGCGCGCAGGTCGATGGAGACATGGGGCCTGGTCGGACCGTGTTTGATGATGTTCGTGACGGCTTCCCTGACGATGCGCACGGTCGCGTGCTCCACGGAGGATGATGCGTTGAGGGGTCCGCGCTGGACTATCTCCACGGTCGCGCCGAGGGCTGTCAGCTCGCGCTCCGCCTCCTTGAGTGCGTGGCCCACGGCGACGGTCTCAGGCATATGTTCGCCGCCGGCTTGCGAGTCGTTGGCCACGCGTAGAAGTCGCCGGATATCGGCGAGGGCTTGATCTGCACTGTTTCGGATGACCTCCTGGGAGGCGTCTCGACCCTCTTGATCACGGACGCGCTCGAGAACACGAACATGCATTGCTATCAGCGTGATATTTCGGGCGATGGTGTCATGGAGTTCGTCAGTGATTCGAAACCGCTCTGTGGTGACCGCAGCTTCCCTCGCACGCTCGAGACGGGCGAGGTCGGCCGCGAAATGCTGTTGGCGGCGATGCGCTGCGCTCAGTGCGATGCCGATTCCAGAGCATGTGATCAGTACGAGTCCGAGCGCGACCACGCCTCCGATGTCGGAGAAGCTGGAAGTTGCCACAGCAAATGCCGAGAGGCCGATCACCGCGGAAACGTAGATCGCGGTGAATCTGGACGGGGATGTGTACGCAACCAGCCCGCTGCCGATGGCCAAGTGCAGCAGCTCGTCGCCTGGGGGGCCCGTTGCCATGTGGGTGAGCGCACCCATCAGGAGGAGGATCGCCGCGGTCAAGGGCTGCCAACCGAATAGCGCGGTGGCGAAAAGCATGACGGCACTCGACAGGGCGTTCTGCCAAGTGTTCGGGGTACCGGTGACGTGCAACACCAGATCGACGCCACCGGTGATGGAGACGATCGTGACCAAGGCAATTCTTCCGCGACGCGAAAGATCCGTGAAGACCGGTTGCTCGATGGCGGCGGATGTGGGCCCGTGGGGATGCGTGCTGCCGCGGGCTCGGTCCGTCGTCATGTGCTCAGGATGCGCGAGTTGCGGGAGTCTGTCACTACTTGCAGATGCCGAGCAGGCGGCACAGTGATTTCATCACTTGTCCGGCCGGCGATGCTTGTGCGAGGTGGAACAGGATGTTGTTCATTGAAGCCTCTCGTGGTGGCGCGGTGATCCCTGATCGTCCCAGCTGATCGGTGTGGTCGGACGGGCACTTTTGGATCAACCCTTGCGACTTATGTATGGCCTCGCGTGTCGGTGATGCAGTTCCGGTGATCAGCCGCGGGAGGATCTACCCGCGGGCTTTCCTCGTTGAGGTGTCCGAGGGGTGGGTCGTCATGAGTGAAGGCGCTCCGCGGCTCCGCCCGCGGCCTCCGCAACCTCACCAACTACATCGCCCGCAGCCTCCTCTGATCAGGAGGCTTCAGACCCCTGCTGCACCCTCAAATGCGATGAGCCGGCAATGTACTATTGGGGAACTGTGACGTCGAGGAGGCGGAAGTATGGCAGATTCGAAACGCAAACACGGCAAGGTGTTCGCCTGGTTGGTGGCGATTGGCATCGTGGCGCTTGTCGGTCTTCCGACTGCGCTGCTCTTCGGCCTCGGCGACCTGATCTTCGACGGCCCCAAAGAAGGCGTGATCTCTTTCTTCGGTACGCTCGGCTTCATTGCGGTTCTGCTCGCTATCGGATTCGTATGGGAGCAGGTCAAGGAACGGCGAAATCGGGGCCGGTGAGACCTGGCGGTCACGCCAGCGCTGTCTACGCAAGAACGTGGCCCTCTGAGGGGCGAAAAGCTGACAAAGTCAGCGGCCCCCAGAGGGCCACGGTGCTGCCATACTTCCGGGGATATTCGCATTTGAGTGTGGTGCCCTGCTGAGTCAAGGTGCGTCGCCGGCGTGTTCGTCGGTGGCTGCGTAGCGGGATACAGGTCTAATAGTGGTCGTGGTTGCGGTAGCCCCGGGCCGGCCACCACCAACACTGACAGCCGGTTCAGACTCCTCGCTGACCGCCTCTCCAAGGATCACTGGCACTGGACGCCCGACCACCGCGACCGACACGCGGCGGACCGTCACACCCCAATGTCGGAATCAGCTCGCAACCATCGGTCACCACGCCGACCGGGCTGACCTGCAGACCCCACGAAAGATCGAGGCTAAGCTCGATGGGATGGAGCGAATTCAGGTGCTGCTTGTCGACGATGATCCCCTCGTCCGTCACGCCTTGAGGTTCTTCGTCGATGGGGCCGTGGATCTCTGTGTCGTCGGCGAGGCCGGCGACGGGGAGGCGGCGGTGTCGCTGGCGCGGGAGCTGGGGCCGGATGTCATATTGATGGACCTGCATATGCCGAGGATGGGGGGCGTCGAGGCGACTCGACAGGTTGTCGAGCTGTTTCCTGAGATGCATGTTCTTGCGGTGACCACGCTGAGCACCGAGAGGCACGTCGTCCCCGCGCTGCGTGCCGGGGCGTCGGGGTACCTCGTGAAGGACACGGAGCCGGATGAACTCGTAGCCGCCATCCGAGAGGTGCATTCTGGGCGCTCGATGATCTCCCCGGAGATCACGTTCGAACTGATCAGCACGATCCGTGGTGATGCCCTGCGCAATGATGGCCGCAGGATGGCGGAACAACTGACAGCGCGCGAAATCTCTATCGTACGGCTCATCGCGCGCGGGATGTCGAATGCGGAGATATCGGAGACCCTGCATCTGTCGGAGCCGACGATCAAATCGAATCTCACGCGATTGATGAGGAAGTGGCGGGTTCGGGATCGCGTCCAAGTTCTTATTTATGCGATCACGCATGATGTCATCGATGTCGATATGCTCGAGGTCGGAGACGGCGAATAGGTGTCGTGCGGGTGCGAGAGAACGTGGGGAATGGGCTGAAAGCTCTGTCTACTGCCTGTCACCACGGAGCAGCACCGCTCCATGACGCGGGATCACCACGTCGATCGCGCTGGACCCCGGGGCGACGCCGCGCGCCGCGTCGGACTGCACGGAGACCGCACGCACCGGCACGAGCTCCCCGCTCCACAGCTCGGTGACCTCGCCGACGAGCGCAGCGGGCAGGCCCACGTCCTGGCTGTCCAGCGACACCGCGAGCTCCTCCTCACCCACATTGAACGCGCCGACGTACTGCTCGCCCTCCAGCCCGTCGGCCGTCCACAGGATCAGCGCGCCCTCGCGGAACACCTCGCGATTGCCGGTGGAGCCGGCGTGCACGGCGAGCACGTCGGGGTTCTGCAGCAGTGCGATCGTCGCAGGGTCGGAGCTGGGCAGGTCTCCTCCCACCATGAGCGGGGAGCGGGCGATCACCCACAGCGTCATCAGAGTGCGGCGCTCGTCGGGGGTGAGCTGGTCGTCGCGGGGCTCGCCGCGCTCAGCGCGGATCCCGATGCGGCCCAGCGGCAGCATGTCCCCGTCGGCCCAGCCGTCTGGGCCCGAGTGCGGGGCCCAGCGCGCGAAGCGGGCGAAGTTCGCCTCGACGTCCTCCCACCGATCCCACAGGTCATCGCAGATCCGCCACATGGTGGCGTGCTCGCGCAGGTGCGGCAGGCGGGTCAGGGACAGATCCCGGCCAGGGGAGAGGCTCAGCTGCATCGGCCTTCCGCAGCACTCGATCGCACCCGCGAACGCCTCGATCTCCGCCGCCTGGTAGGGCCAGAGCATGTCGTCGACCTTGAGGAAGTCCACGCCCCAGCCCGCGTACAGCGCGAGCACCGAGTCGTAATACGCTCTCGCTCCGGGCACGGAGTGGTCGATGCCCACCATGTGCGGGTTCCACTCGCAGGAATTCGTGGGATCAGCGATGTCCCCTGCGCGCAGCTCGGAGCCGAGCACGGGGCTGTTCGCCGCGACCGCGCGCCGCGGGATCCCCCGCATCACGTGGATCCCGAGCTTCAGCCCGAGGGCGTGGATCTCCTCGGCGAGCGGTCCGAAGCCCGTGTCGCCCGCAGCGCTCGGGAAGCGCACCGGGTCCGGCAGCAGCCGGCCGTGCTCGTCCATCGTGAGCGGTGCGCCCTGGTTGTAGCCGTGGGAGCGGGCCGACGGGTCGGACCAGTCGATGTCGATCACCACGGTGTCCCAGCCCAGCGGAGCCAGATGCTCGGCGAGGAAGCGGGCATTGGCCAGCACTTCTGCTTCGGTGACGGTGGTGCCGTAGCTGTCCCAGGAGTTCCAGCCCATCGGTGGGCGGCTCTGCCGGGGGCCAGGGGCAGTGGCGATGGCAGGGGAGGGGGCGGGGGTCATCTGGTCACTCTCCGAGCAGGCGGTCGACGTAGGCATTGGTGAAGACGCGATCAGGATCCAGGCGCTCGCGCAGGGCGAGGAAGTCCTCCAGCCGCGGGTACTGCGCGCGCACCTGCTCCGGGGCGGTGGTGAAGACCTTCCCCCAGTGAGGGCGCGGCGCGAACGGGGCCAGGCGCTCCTCGATCTCCGGCAGCAGCGACGCGACCTGCTCGGGCAGCTGCTTCCAGGTGAAGTGCACGCAGGCGCTGTCGCGCCGGTACGCGGGGGAGAGCCACAGCTCCTCCGCGGCGACGGTGCGGATCTCGGAGGCGTGCAGCAGCGGCCGGATCCGCTCGCCGAGCTCGCTCACCGCCGCGACCGCTGCGGCCAGGTCCTCGCGGGCCACGAAGTACTCCGACTGGATCTCCTCACCGCTGCTCGGGGTGAACTCGAGCCGGAAATGCGGCAGCCGCTCATGGGAGGGGCCGGGCTCCCCGCTCTGGTCGGTGCAGAAATCAGCGGGCATCCCCGCCAGCGGATGCACCGGCCGACGAGCCCGCCGACCGCCCAGCCACTGCTCCGGCAGCTCCTCGTCCACCCCCACCACCTGCTTCACCCAGGCCTGGTCGATCCGCCGGTCCCAGTGGTGGAAGAGGCTCACGCTGGTCCCGGCCGCGAGCATCGTCAGCAGGTCCTCGCCGGTCACGCGGCCTGCAGGGAAGTCCAGATGGACGGTCTGCCGCATCGAGGCGGCGGGTACCAGGTCCAGGGTCAGGTGGGTGACGATGCCGAGCGCGCCGAGTGCCAGCACCGCCCCGTCGAAGAGCTCGGGATCCTCGGCGCGGGACAGGGCGAGCAGGTCTCCACCGTCCGTGACCAGCTCGATCGCCCGCACCGAGGAGGCCAGCGAACGGCTGGCGTCCCCCGAGCCGTGGGTGCCCGTCGCACTCGCCCCGCCCACCGAGATGTGGGGGAGGGAGCCCATGTTCGCGAGCGCCAGGCCGTGCTCGGCCGCCGCCACGGCCAGCTCCCCGTAGCGCACCCCGGCGGCGACCCGCACGGTGCGCGCTGCGCGGTCGACCTCGAGGTCGGCGGGCAGGTGCGCGAGGGTGACGAGGTCCGCGTCGCTTGCGGCGATCTCGGAGAACGAGTGCCGGGTGCCGAGCGCCCGGATCCGCCGGCTGCGGCCCACCAGGGTGCGCAGCTCCGCGACGGAGGCCGGGGCGTGCAGCGGCCCGGGCCCGTAGTCCACGGTCCCGGACCAGCTGCGACCGGGGCGGGTGTGCGCGGAATCGGGGGCGTGCGCGGAAGGGGTCCCAGCGGGCATCATTGCTCCAGCTCTTCGAGGGTGGTCACGTCATCCTGCCGAAATGTGCCGGCCAGCGGGGCAAAGTAGGGCGATAGATCGCGCTATCGCCCCACTTTGTCCCGCTGGCCGGGCTTCTCCCGCGGGCGGGACGAGGTGGGGCTCAGAAGCCCTGGCCGAGGCGGTAGAACACCTGGTTGGTGCGCAGCTCCTGGGCGAAGGAGCGCACCGTGGTGTTCTCGTCGATGACCGCGAGCTCGAGATCGCCGATGGTCGCGAGGTCCTCCCAGACCTCGAGGCCCACGGCGGTGGTCATCACCGTGTGGTGGGCGGCGCCGGCGGTCAGCCAGCACTCGGCAGACGTCGCGAAGTCGGGGGCGGGCTCCCAGACGGCGCAGGCCACGGGCAGCTTCGGCAGCTCCTGCGCGGGCTCGACCACCTTCACCACGTTGGCGACCAGGCGGAACCGCTCGCGCATGTCGCTCAGCGCCACCACCACGGCGGGGCCGGCGTCGGCCGTGAACTTCAGGCGCACCGGGTCCTCGCGGTTGCCGATGCCCAGCGGGTGGATCTCGAGCGACGGCTTCGCGGTGGTCAGCGAGGGGGAGACCTCGAGCATGTGGGCGCCGAGGATCTGCTCGCGGCCGGGGGTGAGCTCGTAGGTGTAGTCCTCCATCAGGGAAGCGCCGCCGGGCAGGCCGTGGCCCATCACCGCGGCGACCCGCACCAGGATCGCGGTCTTCCAGTCGCCCTCGGCGCCGAAGCCGTAGCCGTCGGCCATCAGGCGCTGCACCGCGAGGCCCGGCAGCTGGCGCAACCCGCCGAGGTCCTCGAAGTTCGTGGTGAAAGCGCCGAAGCCGCCCTCGTCGAGGAAGGTGCGCAGGCCGATCTCCTGGCGGGCGCCGTAGCGCAGCGACTCGTGGCGCTCCCCGCCCTGCTTCAGCTCGGGGACGACCTCGTACAGCTCCTCGTACTCGGCGACCAGGGCGTCGATCGCGCTGTCCTCGACCGCATCGACCACGGCGACCAGGTCGTTCACGCCCCAGGTGTTCACGGAGACGCCGAGCCGCAGCTCGGCCTCGGTCTTGTCGCCCTCGGTGACGGCGACGTTGCGCATGTTGTCGCCGAAGCGGGCGAGCTTCAGCGAATGCATCTCGGCCCAGCCGGTCGCGGCGCGGGCCCAGCGGCCCACCTTCTCCTGCACGCCCTCGTCGCTCGCATGGCCCACGACGGTCTTGCGGTTCACGCCGAGTCGGGTGGCGATGTATCCGAACTCGCGGTCGCCGTGGGCGGCCTGGTTCAGGTTCATGAAGTCCATATCGATGCTCGCCCACGGCAGCTCGACGTTCGCCTGCGTGTGCAGGTGCAGCAGCGGGGTGCGCAGGGCGTCGAGGCCCTGGATCCACATCTTCGCCGGGGAGAAGGTGTGCATCCACGCGATCACGCCCACGCAGGCCGGATCGGCGTTCGCGGCCAGGGCCATCTCGCGGATCGCGTCACGATCGGTGAGCACCGGCTTCCAGACGATCTTCACCGGGATCGAGGAGCCGGCGTCGAGGGTCTCGGCGATCACGCGGGACTGCTCGGCGACCTGGTCGAGGGTCTCGGGGCCGTACAGGCCCTGGCTGCCGGTCAGGAACCAGATCTCGCGGGCTTCAAAGGGGTTCTGCATGGTGGTGTCCTCGTCGTTCAGGGGAATAGGGGGGCGGAGCCGGCGTCAGCGCTGGCCGTAGACGTTCTGGTAGCGGTCGTAGAGCGAGTCGATCAGGCGCGGCTCGATGGGCAGCGGCTCGCCGAGCTGGCGCGAGATGTGCACCGTGCGGGCGACCTCCTCGACCATCACGGCGGCCTTCACCGCGGCGCGGGCGTCCTTGCCGATCGTGAACGGGCCGTGGTTCTGCATCAGCACGGCGGGGCTGCGGTGGCCGGAGAGCGTCTCGACGATGCCGCGGCCGATCGAGTCGTCGCCGATCACGGCGAAGGGGCCGACGGGCACCGGGCCGCCGAACTCGTCGCCCATCATCGTCAGAACGCAGGGGATCTCCTCGCCGCGGGCGGCCCAGGCGGTGGCGTAGGTCGAATGGGTGTGCACCACCCCGCCCACCTCGGGCATATGCGAGTACACGTAGGCGTGGGCGGCGGTGTCCGAGGAAGGGGTCAGCGTGTCCGGTGTGCCGTCGTCGATCTTCACGCCGTCCAGGGTGCACACCACCATCGTCTCCGCGGTGAGCTCGTCATAGGAGACGCCGGAGGGCTTGATGACCATCAGCCCCGGGACCTCGGGCGCGGTGGCGGGGACCCGTTCGGAGACGTTCCCGGCCGTCCACACCACCAGCCCGTTGCGGGGCAGCTCGGCGTGGAGGGCGGCGACCCGCTCGCGGGTGGCGGCCACCGCCTCCTGGGTATCGACGGGGAGGGTGGCGAGGGCGAGAGTCATCAGGGCTCCTGGGAGGTCGTGGGGAAGAGTGAAGAGGCGAGCCCAGCCGGGTCAGCGAGGCCAGCCGGGTCAGCTGGGTCAGCCGGGTCAGCGAGGCCAGCCGGGTCAGCTGGGTCAGCTGGGTCAGCCGGGTCAGCTGAGCAGGTCGCCGGCGAGCCGTTCGACCGGGAGCCCGGTGCGATAGCTGGCCAGCCACTGGGCGTGCCCGGCCATCCCGGCCTCGTCGGGCTCGAGGGTGCTGAGCTGCTGGGAGGCGAAGATCTCGGTGCCCAGGAAGTCGCCGAGGGAGGCCTGCCCCTGCTCCTGCCCCTGGTCGCGGGCGCGAGCGGTGAAGGCGGCGAGCAGGGCCATGCCCCAGGCGCCGCCCTCGGCCGCGGAGTCGCCGACGGCGACCGGGGTGGCGAGCGCGTCGGCCAGCACCTGCTGGGCGACGCCTGCGGTGGCGAAGATGCCACCGTGGGCGTACATCACGTCCAGCTGCACGCCTTCGTCCTTCAGCAGGGCCTCCATGCCCACGGCGAGCGCCCCGAAGGCGCCGTAGAGCTGGGAGCGCATGAAGTTCTCGAGGGTGAAGCGGGCTTCCTGCTCGCGCACCAGCAGGGGGCGGCCGGAGGGGACGCCGGTCTGGTGCTCGCCGGAGACGTAGTTGTAGCTCAGCACTCCGCCGGCGTCGGCGTCGCCCTGGGCTCCCGCGCCGAACAGTGCGCCGTACAGCTCCTCGGGGCCGACGGGGTGGCCCAGCAGCTCGGCGAAACGGCTGAACAGGCCCAGCCAGGCGTCGAGGTCGGTGGTGCAGTTGTTGGTGTGGATCATCGCGACCGGATCCCCGGCCGGGGTGGTGACCATGTCGATCTCCTCGCGCGGGCCGGAGAGCTGCCCCTCGAGGACCACCATGGCGAAGGCGCTGGTGCCGGCGGAGACGTTGCCGGTGCGCGGGGCGATGGCGTGGGTGGCGACCATGCCGGTGCCGGCGTCCCCCTCGGGAGGCGCGGCGACCGCGCCGGACTGCAGCGCGCCGGTGGGATCCAGCAGCGCCGCCCCCTCGGTGGTCAGGGAGCCGGCATCCTGCCCGGCGGTCAGCACCTCGGGGAGCACCTCGGGCAGGGCCCAGGGCAGCTCCGCGACTCCGTCCAGGGCGGAGAACCGCTCCAGGAGTGCGGGGTCGAAGGCGTCGCCGGCGGCGGAGATCGGGAACATGCCGCTGGCATCGCCGACGCCGAGCACGGACCGCCCCGTGAGCTCGCGGTGCACGTATCCGGCCAGCGTGGTGAGCTGCGCCAGCTGCTGCACGTGCTCCTCGCCGCCGCGGATCGCATGCAGCAGATGCGCGACGCTCCAGCGCAGCGGGATGTTCACACCGAGGGCCTCGCTGAGCTCGCCGGCGGCCTCGGTGGTGAAGGTGTTGCGCCAGGTGCGGAAGGGGGTGAGCAGTTCGCCGTCGGCGTCGAGGGGGAGATAGCCGTGCATCATCGCGGAGATGCCGAAGCTCGCCAGCTGCGTGAGCTCCACCCCGTGCTGCTCACGCACCTCGCGCACCAGATCCGCGTAGCAGTCCTGGATACCGGCCCAGACGCTGTCCAGGGAGTAGGTCCAGCTCTCGTCCACGAGCTGGTTCTCCCAGGCGTGGGAACCGGTGGCGAGCACCGTGCCGGCATCGTCGATCAGAGCGGCTTTGATGCGGGTCGAGCCCAGCTCGAGGCCCAGGTGGGCGCGGCCGGCCCCGATCAGGGAGGCGGGGTCGGAATGCTCTGAGGGGGTCACGGCGGCGTGCGTCATACGCCTATCCCACCAGGGAAATCACGCGATGTCAACGTTCACATTGGCACCAGACGACGGCTCCCGACCAGGTCAGTGGGTGCGTTCAGGGAGGGTCGAGCGGCGCACCACCAGGCGCGGCGGCAGCGTGCTGGGCGTCCCTGGCGGCGGCTCTCGGTCCTCGAGCATGCACAGCAGGCGCTCGAGGGCGAGGCGTCCCAGCTCGGCGAAGGGTTGGGCGACAGTGGTCAGCGAGGGGATCTGGAACTCCGCTCCCATCGTGTTGTCGAAGCCCACCACCGCGACCTCCTCCGGCACTCGCAGGCCGTGCTCGTGCAGGGCGTGGAGCACGCCGATCGCCATCATGTCGTTCGCCGCGAAGATCGCGTCCGGCAGTCCGCTGCGCACCAGCTCGCTGGCGAGCTCGTAGCCGGAGCGCGGGGTCCAGTCCCCGGGGCCCACGACCGTTCCGTCCAGGCCATGCAGGGCGAGGGCCTGCTCGAACCCCTCGCGCCGGGCGCAGGCGTCGCACCAGTCCTGGGGGCCCGCGATATGCGCCACTGAGCGCACTCCGGTGCGAGCCAGGTGCTCGATGACCTGGTGTGCTCCGAGGTGCTGGTCCACCCCCACGACCTGGACCTCCGGGTTCCGGGCCGGCACCGCGGTGACGGCGACGACGGGGGTCGAGCGTGACAGCGAGGCGACCGCCGGGACCATGCCTTCATGGGCGGCGACCACCAGGATGCCGTCCACACCGGTGCCCAGCAGCTCGGCTCCGATCTGGGGGCTGCTGTCTGCGTCGGGACCGACGGTGGTCAGCAGCATCGAGTAGCCGGCTCGACGTGCAGCGGCCTCGATGGCGGTGGTCGTCTCCGTCGGCCCGAACAGGGAGGAGCCGTCGTTGAGCAGCCCGATCAGGGAGGAGCGCGTGGTTTTCAGCGCTCTGGCCGCGCGGTTGCGGGTGTAGCCCAGCTCGGAGATCGCTGCGAGCACGCGGGCACGGGTGTCCGGGCGCACGATCTGCGGTTCGTTGAGCACTCGCGAGACGGTCTGGTAGGAGACCCCGGCGCGGCCGGCGACATCCGCCATGGAGGGGCGGCGCAGGGTGGGAGCCACGGGGATATCTCCTTTCCAGGACGGGGTATATGGGCTGCAGGTGAGGCGGTGGCCTGCAAGATCGATTCACATCAGAGCAACGTGCCGTCGCGCCCCGGTCCGGCGATATGTCCGTTGCTGATTCGTGACCCGCAACGGCCTCGGAGGGGTGACACACGGGCATGTGAACGTTAGCATTCGAGGCGTTCTGGTCCCGGCCGGCACCGCTGTCCTCCAGGAGCTCGGAAAGCTCGAGACCACGGGGGAGGCGCCCCTGCTGAACACCCGGACGCACGATGCCTACCTCACGGAACTCGAGAGGGTCTCCGCTCACTCCGGGGTCTACGAGCTCACGGCCAGGACCGAGCGAAGTGCAGGTTCCGTCGGCGTCACCCTGCTGGTGGCGCGGATCGAGGAAGTCCTCTCTGACGTCGAGGGCCTGGTGACAGAGATGTTCGGCCCGGCGGGGCTGGTGGTGGAGTACGACGACCCGTCCGACGTCCTCGACCTGGCGGCGAGACTTCCGGGCCAGCTCACGGCGACCCTCATCGGAGACGAGGACGAGGAAGACCTGGAGCTCTCGCGAGAGCTCCTTCCCCTCTTGCGCGAGAGGGCCGGGCGCCTGCTGTGGAACGAATGGCCGACGGGCGTCTCCGTCACCCACGCCCAGCAGCATGGCGGCCCCTATCCCGCGACCACCGCACCGACCACGACATCGGTCGGCACCGCGGCGATCTCGCGGTTCCAGCGGCCGGTGGCCTATCAGAACTTCCCCGAGGTGCTGCTCCCCGAGCCCCTGAGGGATGCGAACCCGCTGGGAGTGCCCCAACGGGTCGACGGGTGAGGACCACCGTGCGGCGGGGTGAGGGAAGCGCAGCTCAGCGCCGGTAGCTGAGGACCCGGTAGCGGGTGCCGCTGGCCGCCTCGTGCCAGCCGCCGGCGGGATCGGACACTGCAGCATCGGTGGCGGCAAGGTGGAAGGCCGACGGGATCTCCGGGGCAGTGGTGTCCCCGTCGACCTCGAGGTCGATCTCGGTGACCACCAGCAGGTCGGCCTCCGCGATCGCCTCGCGGTAGACCGCGCCGCCGCCGATCACCCAGATCATCGGGCTGGCGGCGTCCGGGCGGGCAGCGTGCGGGGCGGGAGGCGTGCCCGCCTCGTCGGCGAGCACCTCGCGCGCGATCCGGAGGGCATCGGGCAGGCTCCGTGCCCGCACCGCACCGGCCTCCGCGAAGGCATCATCACGGGTGATGACGACATTGGTGCGGCCCGGCAGCGGCCGGAACTTCTCAGGGAACGACTGCCAGGTGCGCCGGCCCATCACCACCGGGGAGCCCTTCGTGGTGCGGGAGAAGTGCTTCAGGTCTTCCGGCAGGTGCCAGGGCATGGTGCCGCCGGCGCCGATCACGCCGTCCCGAGCCTGCGCCCAGATCAGACCGATCTGCGGAGCGACGACTCGCGGCGGCGCCGCACCGTCGGCCTTCGTGCTCTCGCCCGCTGTGCTCACACCGCCACCGGGGCCTTGATGCCCTTGTGGTGCTGGTAGTCGAGGATCTCGAAGTCCTCGAGCTCGTAGTCGAAGATCGACTCCGGCCGGCGCGCGATCCGCAGCGTCGGGGACGGGAACGCATCGCGCCCGAGCTGCCGGGTGACCTGCTCGTGGTGGTTGTCGTAGATGTGGCAGTCCCCGCCGGTCCAGATGAAGTCCCCGACCTCGAGGTCGGTCTGCTGGGCGATCATGTGCGTCAGCAGCGCATAGCTCGCGATGTTGAAGGGCACCCCGAGGAACAGGTCGGCGCTGCGCTGGTACAGCTGGCAGGAGAGCTTCCCGTCGTGCACCTCGAACTGGAAGAGCGCGTGGCAGGGGGCGAGCGCCATCTTCGGGATCTCCGCCGGGTTCCAGGCCGAGACGATGAGTCGCCGCGAGTCGGGATTGGTGCGGATCTGCTCGATGACGTCGCTGATCTGGTCGATCACCCCGCCGTCCGGGCTGGGCCAGGAGCGCCACTGCGCGCCGTAGACCGGGCCGAGGTCGCCGTTCTCGTCGGCCCATTCATCCCAGATGGTCACCCCGCGCTCCTGCAGCCAGCGCACATTGGTGTCGCCGCGCAGGAACCACAGCAGCTCGAGGATGATCGAGCGGGTGTGCACCCGTTTGGTGGTGATCAGCGGGAAGCCCTCGGAGAGGTCGAAGCGGATCTGCTTGCCGAACAGGCTGCGGGTGCCGGTGCCGGTGCGGTCGCTCTTGGCGTTGCCGGTCTCCATGACCTCGCGCAGCAGGTCCTCGTAGGGGGTGGGGACGGTCATCGCGTCACTCCTTCTCGGGGCGGTCAGTGGTCATGGCTGCAGTTACTGGAACTCCGGCTGCGGGAGCCTCAGCGGCGGGAGTTTCGGCGGCGGCGAGCGTCGAGCCGCGCACCACGAGCGAGTACGGGGTGTCGACCACGCGCGGCGGGCCGTCATAGCCCAGAATCCGCTCTCCGAGCAGGTCCAAGGTGGTGCGGACGAGGGCGGCTTTGTCCGGCGAGATCGTGGTCAGCGGCGGCGACGCGTACGGGGCATCGGGGGTGTCGTCGTAACCGGTGACAGCGACGTCCTCCGGGACGCGGCGCCCCTGGCGGCGCAGGGCGGCGAGCGCGCCGATCGCCAGCTCGTCGTTGCCGCAGACGAGTCCGTCCACCTCCGGCATCCGCTCCAGCAGCGCGTTCGCGGCAGCGAAGCCGTCGGGCCGGTGCCAGGCATCCACCGCCTGCACCACGGCGTCGTCGGCGCGCAGGCCGTGCTCGCGCAGGGCGGCGAGGAAGCCGTCGCGGCGCAGGGAGCCCGAGCTGTGCGGCTGCAGGCCCTGGGCGGTGTCGATCTTGCCGATGAACGCGAGGTGCCGGCGCCCCGTCTCGATCAGGTGCGAGGTCGCCTCGGAGGAAGCACTCGCATTGTCGATGCGCACATAGTCGCAGCCCTCGGGGAGCTTCTCGGGCAGGTGCTCCCCGATGAACACCGTGGGCTGGGTGGTGCGCTCCATCCGCGCGAAGTGCTCCTCCTCCAGGAGCAGCGGATTGAAGATCACGCCGTCGCCGAACACCTGCTTGAACCCCTCGAGCACGGTGCGCTCCGCCTCACGCCCCGCAGAGGTCGAGTGCAGGACGACGGTCTGCCCGCGGTCCTGCGCCTCGTCGATGAAGTGCTGCGCCAGATCGGAGAAGTACGAGAAGGCCAGGGAGGGCACCGCGAGGGTGATCATCTTGGAGGCGCCGGTGCGCAGCTGGCGGGCGGCCACCTGGGGCCGGTAGCCGACCTGCAGGATCGCCTCGCGCACCTTCTCGCGGGTGGAGTCGCGCACGTGGGGATAGTCGTTGACCACGTTGGAAACTGTCTTGATGGAGACGCCCGCGAGCTCGGCGACATCGCGCAGCGCAGGAGGGCGACGCTGGCCGGAGGTGGAGCGCGGGGACATGGGGTCGATTCTCGCATTGACGGGTCGGCCGCGGCTCTCGCCACTCACAGGTCACATCATCGCGCCGCGCCGCGCCGCCCCGCCCCGGCCCGGCGCGGCCTGGCCCGTCCAGACCGGCGCGACCCGGGCCCGGCGCGGCCCGCGACCTCGACACGCACGGCCCACCCGCCCAGAACACCGACTCCTGCCGATTCTGCAAGGGATCGGTGTTCTCGGAGCGCGTGTCGGGGGAGAGGCGGGCCTGGAGTGAGCGCGGCTGCCGGGGGTGCGTGCCGAGTACGTGCTGGAGCGTCCGACCTGCTCGGCTGCGGGGCGGGCGCGGGTTATCCGGTCGGCACGCCCGGCACCACCCGCGCAGAACACGGATCCCTGCCGATTCTGCGAGGGATCGGTGTTCTCGGCGCGCGTGTCGGCGAGGTGGGGAGGTGTGCGAGGAGGTGGGGAGACGTGCGGGGAGGCGGGGACGCGTGCGGGAAGGTTGGGACGCGTGCGGGGAGACAGGGAGGGGCGGGAAGGCGCGCGGGGCGGGGGAGGGGCCGGCCTGGGCGAGACCCGGCCTCGCCCTGGCCGGATACGCGTCGATGACCGGATACGCGTTGGCCACCGGATACGCGTTGACGCCGTGACGCCGCTGTGGAAAGCTTCTTCCAACGTTGTAGAAGTAGCCGTCGCATTGTTGCGAGTACCGCTTCCCCTCCCTCATGAAGGACGCAGACACCGATGTCATCGCAGGTCACCCTCACTCTGAACCCCGCCTTCCGGGTCGCTCCCGTGCGCCGCCGCACCTTCGGCGCCTTCGTCGAGCATCTCGGCCGCTGCGTCTACACCGGCATCTTCGAGCCGGACCACCCCGAGGCTGACGAGGACGGGTTCCGTACCGACGTCCTCGCGCTCACCCGCGAGCTCGGCGTGAGCTCCGTGCGCTACCCGGGCGGCAACTTCGTCTCCGGCTACAAGTGGGAGGACGGCGTGGGCCCGGTCGAGGACCGTCCTGCCCGTCATGACCTCGCCTGGCACTCGACCGATCCCAACACGGTGGGTCTGGATGAGTTCATGGCCTGGGCGAAGAAGGCGGATGTTGAGCCGATGTACGCGATCAACCTCGGCACCCGCGGCGTCGAGGAGGCGCTCGACGTGCTCCAGTACGCGAATGCGCCTGAGGGCATCGCGCTCTCGGATCAGCGCGCCGCCAACGGTCACCCCGAGTCTCACGGCATCCGCATGTGGTGCCTGGGCAACGAGATGGACGGCCCCTGGCAGACCGGCCACAAGACCGCTGAGGAGTACGCGCGCATCGCCACCGAGGCCGCCCGCGCCATGCGCCAGGAGGACCCGGATCTCGAGCTCATCGCCTGCGGCTCCTCGAGCTCCTCGATGGAGACCTTCGCGGCCTGGGAGAGCACGGTCCTCACCGAGGCCTACGACCACGTCGACATGATCTCCGCGCACGCCTACTACGCGGAGAAGGACGGCGACCAGGCCTCCTTCCTCGCCTCGGCGGACGACATGGACCACTTCATCGACGCGGTCGTCGCGACCGCTGATCACGTGCGTGCGAAGCTCAAGCGCGAGAAGCACATCATGGTCAGCTTCGACGAGTGGAACGTCTGGTACCAGCACCGCGCCGAGTCCCGTCCCCCGAGCGGGGATGACTGGCCGGTCGCGCCGGTGCTGCTCGAGGACACCTACAACGCGATGGACGCGGTGGTCTTCGGCAACCTGCTGATCTCGCTGCTGCGCCACAGCGACCGCGTCGCCTCGGCCTCCCTCGCCCAGCTGGTCAATGTGATCGCCCCGATCATGACCGAGCCCGGCGGTGCGGCCTGGAAGCAGACCACCTTCCACCCCTTCGCGCTCACCTCCCAGCACGCCCGCGGCGAGGTTCTCGACGTGCGCCTCGCGGCGCCGACCTTCGAGAACGCCCGCTTCGGCACCAGCTCCGCGGCCGACGCCGTCGCGACCTGGGACGAGGAGGACGGCGCGCTCTCCGTGTTCGTCGTCAACCGCGGCACCACCGAGGAGCTCTCGCTGGATGCGGATCTCTCCTCCTTCGGCGACCTCGAGGTCGTCGAGGCCGTGACCCTGCACCACGAGGACCCCTACGCGGCCAACACCAAGGACGCCCCGGAGACCGTGGCCCCGCAGGCCAACGACTCCGTGCGCCTCGAGGATGGCCGCCTGGTCGGAGCGCTGCCCGCGATCTCCTGGTCGCTCGTGCGTCTCGCCCGCCGCTCGGCCTGATCTGACCCCGCCCCCGCTTCCACATTTCTGCCTCAGGAGCACCCATGACCGACTCCGTCCCCACTCTCGCCTCCGACCTCACCTCCGCGCTCACCGCGACCACCCCCGGCTCCCGCGCGAGCGGCTCGACCGGCCCGTCGGCCGCCCGCACCGACGGCCCCGCCCGCGTGGTCGTGGACCTCGACCTGCCCGGCGCGACCATCAGCCGCCACCTCTACGGCCACTTCGCCGAGCACCTCGGCCGCTGCATCTACGAGGGCTTCTACGTGGGCGAGGACTCCGAGATCCCCAACACCCGCGGCATCCGCGATGACGTGGTCGCGGCGCTGCGCGCCCTGCAGATCCCGAACCTGCGCTGGCCCGGCGGCTGCTTCGCCGACGACTACCACTGGAAGGACGGCATCGGCCCGCGCGAGCAGCGCCCCCAGATGGTCAACTCCCACTGGGGCGACATCGTCGAGGACAACTCCTTCGGCACCCACGAGTTCATGGACCTCGTCGAGCTGCTGGGCACCGAGGCGTACGTCAACGGCAACGTCGGCTCCGGCACCGTGCGCGAGATGAGCGAGTGGATCGAGTACCTCACCCGCGCGGACGACTCCCCGATGGCGGCCCTGCGCCGCGAGAACGGCCGCGACGAGCCGTGGAAGGTGCCCTACTTCGGCATCGGCAACGAGGCCTGGGGCTGCGGCGGAAACATGCGCGCCGAGGACTACGCCGCGCTCGCCCGCCAGTACTCCACCTACGTGCGCGACCACGCCGGCAACGAGGTCACCCGCATCGCCGCCGGCGCTAGCGACCACGACTACGCCTGGACCGAGGCGCTCATGCGCGCCGCGACCAACCTCGACAAGCGCGAGGGCAAGGCAGGCCCCTACCAGGCGATCTCGATGCACTACTACACGATGTCCGGGCCCTGGTCCGACAAGGGCGCCGCCACCGAATTCACCGAAGAGGAGTGGTACCGCACCCTCTCGCGCGCCGCGCACGCCGAGGAGCTCGTGGCCCGCCACGCGACCGTCATGGATCACTACGACCCGCACAAGAAGGTGGGCCTGGTCTTCGACGAGTGGGGCACCTGGTGGAACGTGGAGCCCGGTACCAACCCAGGCTTCCTGTACCAGCAGAACACGGTGCGCGATGCGCTCGTGGCGAGCATCCACTTCGATGGCTTCCACCGCCACGCGGATCGCCTGATCATGGCCAACATCGCGCAGACCGTGAACGTGCTGCAGGCGATGATCCTCACCGATCCCGACACCGGCGCGCTCGTGCTCACCCCGACCTATCACGTGTTCGAGATGAACTCCGGGCACCACGACGCCAAGGCGCTCGCCGCCCACGTGCTGCTGCCCGAGGAGACTACCGAGGTCGACGGCCGCAAGCTGCCGATGATCTCCGCCTCCGCCTCGACCACGGGGGAGACGGCGCTGGTCTCGCTGTCGAACCTGGATCACGCGGAGCCGCGCACCCTGGTGCTGGACCTGCGCGGACGCAGCGTCACCGGGCACACCGCCCGCGTCCTCACCGGCGCGAGCTCTGCCGCGCACAACACCCCCGAGCAGCCCGACGCGGTCGCCCCGGCGCCGCTCACCGACGTGCGCGAGCACGAGCGCGGCCTTGAGATCACCCTGCCCCCGCACTCCTTCGCCACGGTGGAGCTCCAGCTGGGGGAGTGATGCCGCGGGCCCTGAGCTCGTGGGATAGAGGAGACCGATCAGCATCCCCTCTGAGCTGTCGCTCAGCGCATCGCGCAGCGACAGTTCAGAGGGGATGCTGCATGCAGGCGCCGGCCACCAGCATCCTGCGATCAACCAAAGGGTTGAATAAGGGGTATCTGAGGCGTAGAGTCCGGTTATCAACCATCCGGTTGATCACAGGTCGGAGAAAGGGAGGGATGGACGACACCACCCTGTCGAGAGCCTTCGCCGCTCTCGCAGATCCCACCCGGAGAGACCTCGTCTCCCGCCTCACCCTCGGCGACGCCTCCGTCGGTGAGCTGGCCGCTCCGTACGACATGTCCCTGCAGGCCGTGAGCAAGCACATCGCGGTCCTCGAATCGGCCGGGCTCGTCACCCGTCGACGCGACGCACAGCGGCGCCCCGTGCACCTCGACGCCGAGGTGCTGGGGGAGCTGACCCACTGGATCGATCGCCATCGCCGCGCCGCTGAGGCCCGGCTGTCCCGCCTCGATGCCGTCCTGCACGCCACCGACCCGGCGAGCTCCGCCACCACCTGACCGCCAGTACAGAGAACCAGGAGCACCAGCCATGACCACCTCCGACCGTCTCACCACTGCCACCATCGAGGCCGATGTCGAGGTCCCCCTGATCCGCATCGTCCGGGACTTCCACGCCTTGCCCGCGCAGGTCCTGCGTGCCCACACCGACCCCGAGCTCTACGCCCGCTGGGTGGGGCCCGAGAACCTCTCCACCCGGATCGACCACTGGGATGCGCGCACCGGCGGCGCGTACGCCTTCACCAATATCGGGCCGGACGGCGAGGAGTACTCCTTCCACGGCAGCTTCCATGAGGTCACCGAGGACCGCATCGTCCAGACCTTCACCTACGACGGCTGGCCCGAGGGAGTCTCCCTGGAGACGATGCGCGTCGAGGACCTCGGAGACGGCTGGACCCGCATGCGCAGCCAGTCCCTCTTCGACTCCTTCGAAGGTCGCAACGGGATGCTCGAAAGCGGCATGGACGTCGGCATCCACGAGGGCTACACGGCGCTGGACGCCCTGCTCGAGGGAGCGGACCGCAGATGAGCACGCCCCTGGCCCAGTTTCTGCCGGCGGAGAAGTACGGAGTGATCGCCGAGATGTTCACCAGGGTCGTCCACGGGGTGAGGGACCGGGACGCTCCCACCCCGGTGGTGGAGTGGCGGGCCCGCGACGTCGTCGGCCATCTGACCACCTGGCTGCCCGCGATGATCCACGGCGGCTCGGCGTTCCGCTTCGACCAGCTGCCGCCCGCCGAGACGGATCCCGTCGGCGCCTGGACATCGCTCGACGCGCAGCTCCGGACGCTCTTCGCGGATCCCTCCGCGGGCCGGCACCTCCACTCGAACCCCCATACGGGAACGGACCGGCCCCTGCCCGGGGTGATTGACGAATTCTTCACCGGGGATGTCTTCTTCCACACCTGGGATCTCGCCCGCTCCTCGGGGCAGGATGATCGCCTCGACCCCGGCATGGTTCACGACGCCTTCACCGGGATGAGCGCTGCCGAGGACTTCCTGCGCCCCACCGGCCAGTTCGGACAGCAGCAGAGCGTCCCGGCCGACGCCACCGAGCAGGAGAGGCTGTTCGCTTTCCTGGGCCGTGATCCGCGGTGGTCGCCGCCGCGCTCCTTCGCCACCGTAGAGCTCCAGCTGGGGGGGGTGACGTCGCGGGCCCGTGAGCCCGTGAGCCCGTGAGCCTGTGGGGCAGAGGTGACTGACCGGTATCCCCTCTGAGCTGTCGCTCAGCGCATCGCGCAGCGACAGCTCAGAGGGGATGCTCATGCGGGCGCCAGCTCCTGACAGCGTGCAAGGCACCGGCGGCGTTCGCCTGCCGCTATCTCCTGCCAGCCATGGAGCGCTCAGCCCCAGGAGCCCCGCCCGCCCCGGCAGCCCCCGCCACCCCCCGCCACCCCGGCAGCCCCAACAGCCCCGCCCGCCCCAGCAGCGCTCAGCCGCTGCAGGAGCGGCGCGAGCAGCTCGGCCACGATCTCTGCGACAGCGATCGCGCCGTCGATCGAGAAGTGGGTGTTGTCCTCGATGCCCTCGGGATAGAGGTCGCTCACTCCCCCCGGGAGCTGGGTGAACAGCTGCCGTGAGGGCTCCTCCCCGAGCGTCGTGATCAGCGCGCGGGTGCGCGACTGGAGGTCCAGCAGCGGCACGTCGAAGGTCTCGGACAGGGCCAGCACCGCGGTGGGGTGCTCGCCGTGGGTGCGCAGCAGCTTCCCGCCCTCGTAATGGCGCCTGGCCACCGGGGTGCACAGCACCGGGTGCGCTCCGAGAGCCCGCACCTCCGCGATCATCCGGGCGAGGTTCTCGGTGTACCCCTCCCAGGCGGCGAGGTGCTCATGCTTCTGGTCGTTGTGCCCGAACTGGAGGAGCACCAGGTCGCCGGTCGCCGTCGCATCGAGCACCGCCGACCACAGCCCCTCGGCGCGATGGGATTCGGTGGTCGCGCCGTTCTTGGCCAGGTCGATGACGTGCAGCGCAGTCGCTACCGCCCCGTCGGCCGCTGCGCCCCCGTGCAGCAGCGCGCAGCGCGCCGTCAGCGCGGCACCCAGATGCGCGCCCCAACCGGACATCGGATAGGCCGTGGCGACATAGGGCGCGACGGTGGAGTCGCCGGCGAGCACGATCCGGCGCCGACGGGCCGCGGGAAGGACCTGTCTCATGCTCAGGCCTCCCGCACGGCGGTGGGCATCGCATCGAGCAGCCCGGGGACCTCGTCGATCGTCACCTTGCGGTCCAGGAGCAGCATCTGCAGCGAGATCTCGAGGGTTTCGCCGAGGGGCACCTCGCGGGCTTCGTCCCAGGCGAGGCTGGGGCCGACGCCCACATAGTCCGAGGCGCGCACGAACCAGGGATCGATCCGGCGCTGCCCCTCCGCGCCCTGCACCATCACCACGCTGGACCAGGCATTGCCGTGCCGGCGCTGGATCACCAAGGCCGCGCCGCTGGAGCCATGGGCGAGGGCCTCGCCCGCTCCCTCCTGCACCAGGACCCGGGTCTCGTCCGCGCCGGGCAGGCGCCAGAACAGCCCTCCGTATCCCGCGCCGGGACGACCGCGGGTGGCGGGGCTGGTCAGGTGCAATGGCTCGGCACCGGGAGTGAGGACGCTGTGCCAGGTCATGGCCCAGCCGCGCTCCGCGGGCAGCAGCATCGCGGAGAGCGTGCGCTGCTCGGTGAGCAGGTCGTGGCCCTCGTGGGAGAGCCAGGCGATCTGCGACGTCAACGAGCTGCCGTCCGGGGACGCGCCGGTCGCCTGCACCTGCTGGGTGCCGTGGTTGGACAGCAGGGTCGAACCGCGGCCCTCGACGAAGGTCCGGCCGCCCCAGTAGGTGGTGCCGTTGACGTCGGGCAGGGCGAGGGAGACGCCGTAGTGGTGGCGGTGATCCACGGGCGTGACCACTGTCGTCGGCCGCCCGTCGAGCGTGCGCACCGGGTGCAGATGCGGGCGCGGGCTGTGCACTGGCACCATCGCGCTGCCGTCCACGGCGGTGCTGAGCAGGGTGCGGCCGTGCTTGAGGTTCCAGGCACCGTTCTCCTGCATCCAGACCAGCGGGGAGCGGTCGAGCTCATGGCGAGGCTGCTCGGCGATGGCCGGCACCGCCTGCATGGAGGGGGCCCGGGACGGGGGTACCCGCCCGGTGCTGTCGCCGACCAGCAGCCGGGGGGTGAGCAGCGCATGCTCGGTGGGTTCCGGGGCGCTGCTCGGGTCCAGCTGCCGGTGCAGCAGCGACCAGGCGACGGCTCCGGTGTCGAGCTCCTCCTGGTCGACGGTGGTCAGCGTGGGTACCGCGAAACGGGACAGCTCGATCCCGTCGAAGCCGGTGACGGAGAGGTCACCGGGGACATCGACGCCGAACTGGTTCAGCCGGGCGAGGAGTCCGAAGGCAACGAGGTCGTTGAAGGCGAGCACGGCGGTGGCCCCGCTCTCCAGCACCTGTTCGGCCACGCGGTGACCGGCGGTCATGGTGGCCCCGCCGAGGATGGTGCGGATGCTGAGGGCAGGGCGGGTGTCTGCGAGGGCGTTCAGTGCGCTGAGCCGCTCCTGATGGGCCGCGCTGCGGGGCGGGCCGGAGACGTACAGCAGATCGCGATGGCCCAGTGCCTCCAGATGCCGCACCAGCTGGGACATGCCGCTGGCGTAGTCGATGCCCACGCTCGCGATCCGGGGATCCTCGAGGCTGCGGTTCAGGACCACCACGGGGGCGATCTCCGGGACCAGCGCCTCGAGCTCGAGCTCGTTCATGCGCGGTGCCACCAGCACCACCGCATCGCATTGGCGCCGGGCATCGCGGGCGATGCCGGCCTCCCGCTCCGGGGTCGACGCCTCGGCGACCAGCACCCCGTAGCCGTCGGCCTCCGCCGCGCGGGTGAGGCTGCGCAGGACGCTCTGGAACATCGGGTTGCCGAGATCGGGGATCACCAGGGACACGGTCATGGTGCGGCCGGTCGAGAGATAGCGGGCGGTGAGATTGGGGCGGTACTGCAGGCGGTCGGCCGCCTCCCGCACCCGGGCACCGATGCCGGGGTCGACGGAGGTGCGGCCGTTGAGGACCCGGGAGACGGTCGCGCGGGAGACGCCGGCGGCCTCGGCGACCTGCGTGATGGTCGGGCCCCCGCTGCTGCGTGCCATCAGATCTCACGTCCTTCTCGACCGACGGTGACCGCGCCGAAGCGCGCGCCGCGCTCGGTGAGTCCATGGTGCACCATGCTGCCCACCGAGGCGAAGAGCCCCACCTCGGCGCCGACCCAGTGGCCCTTGGTGGCCTGCCACTCCTCGAGCAGCACCTGCTGCTCGGCCAAGAGCCGGATCCGACCGGCCTCGTCGCAGTCCATCTGCAGCTGCACCGACACCGGGGTCCCGGGCTCCTCGGTGAGCAGGCGGTGGACGGTGAGCGTCTCGTCGACCTCATTCTCCGCCATGGTCCCATGCACGAGCTCGACCCGGCCGCCCTCGCGGCGCAGCCCTGCCCAGGCGTAGCTCAGCCCGAGCACCACCAGGCCGGCCCGTTCGGCACCGATCTGCTCGCCCGACGAGGCGGCGGGGAGCTCGAGCGTGACCGTCCAGGTCGAGGGCTGGCCGGGCAGCTGCTGCGCGAGGATGGCGCCGAGGTCCCGCAGGTCCCCCCGAGGGCTCGGAGCGAACGCGAGGTCGAGCCGGCCCTCTCCGCAGCGTGCCCAGGAGGGCTGCGGGTTCGCCTGCCAGTGCCAGCGCGGGTGGAGCTCGACAGCCGTGCCCCCAGCAGTGAAGGAGTCGGAGCGGCTGGGTTCGCGATAGACGTCCAGCTCGCCGGCCGGGCCGGGGCCCGGGGGCACCAGCGCGACCGGGCGCCCGCGGACCTCGTCGATGCTCTCGCCCATATGAGGCCAGCCGTCCTCGTCGAAGCGGACCGGTTGCACATGGGTGACCCGGCCGAAGACACCGCGGTCCTGGAAGTGGAGGAACCACCAGCGGCCCTCGATGTCATCCACCAGGGCCCCCTGGTGGGGGCCGTTGACGGGGGTCGAGTCCTGCTCGAGCACGATCCGATGCTCGTAGGGACCCTCGATCGAGCGTGCGCGGAAGACGACCTGGTACCCGTCGGCCACCCCGCCGGCGGGTGCGAAGATCCAGTACCAGCCGTCCTTCCGGTAGGCCTTGGGGCCCTCGAGCGTGAGCATGCCGGGGAGCTCGGCGCCGTCGATCACCACCTGGGACGGGGACAGTGCGGCGGTGAGATCCGGGGTGACCTCGAGCAGGGAGAGGCGGTTCTTGACGCCAGCCCGCGAGCGGGCCCAGCCGTGCACCAGATAGGCGCGGCCGTCCTCGTCCCACAGCGGGCAGGGGTCGATCAGGCCGCGACCTGCCAGCAGCAGCCGCGGAGCGCTCCACGGGCCCGCCGGGTGCGGGGCGTCGAGCACGAAGATGCCGTGGTCCGGATCGGGGTACACGATGTGGAAGGTGCCCGCGTGCTCGCGGATGCTGGGGGCCCACACCCCGCTGCCCCGACGGGGGAGGGCGTAGTGATCGGCGGGCTCCAGCGCCGGCAGCGCGTTGGTGACGTGCTCCCAGTCCACCAGGTTGTGCGAGCGCAGCACGGGCAGGCCCGGGGCACGATGGAAGCTGGAGGCGATCATCCAGTAGTCCGCGCCGACGCGGATGACATCTGGATCGGGCCAGTCCGCGTCGAGGACGGGATTCGAACGGTGCTCCAACTGCACTCCTCCATAGGGGTGGGGTCGACATCGACCCCGGGGCGTGATCAGGGGTGGGCCTGCGTGCTGCGAGACGCAGCCCGAACGTCCGACCGACGGGCGGGGCCGGTGGGACGGGACGGCGCGACGCGCCTCTGCGCCGGGCGGGCCGACGCCCGAACCGCCCACTGTGAGACCGCTCCACGAGCAGTGCGTGAAACCTGCGGGGAACCGATTTCCAGACCCTTGGTCGCACACAGTACCAGCACTGCGGAGGGGCCGCGAGAGGGGGCGGCTGCCGCATCGACGATGCAGATCGGTGAGCGAGACTGAACTGTGGCCATCGCCTGACCTGCAGAGACGCTGAGCTTCTGGGTGCGAATCCACGGAGTGCTCAGGAATTCTTCCCGCGACCGTGTTGACAGTCGCGTGAACCCACCCCACACTTGGGGCTCGACGGGATACCGGTTTCCGATAGAGCGGTTTCCCGCCCTGACTCACCGTCCCGACCCGCCCTCGACGAAGAGCAAGGATGGCCAATGGTGGCTGACTCCGTGATCGATCCTCGGGCGAGCTCCTCCGTGCTCGATGCCCCGGATGCTGCCTCGCCCTCCAGCGCCGGCCCTGGCCGCGCTCCGCTGCGCCGCCGGACCCTGGCCGCGAAGATGTGGCGGCACCGTGCGCTCTACCTGATGGCGCTTCCCGGCATCGTGTACTTCCTGGTGTTCAAGTACCTGCCGATGGGCGGGCTGATCATCTCGTTCCAGGACTACAAGCCGTTCCTCGGCATCATGGGCAGCCCCTGGGTCGGCTTCGAGCACTTCGTGCGCCTGTTCACGCAGGACACCTTCTTCATGCTCCTGCGCAACACGCTGCTGCTCTCGCTGCTGCTGATGCTGATCTCGTTCCCGGTGCCGATCGTGCTCTCGCTGCTGCTGAACGAGCTGCGGGGCCGGTTCTTCAAGCGCAGCATCCAGACCATCATCTACATCCCGCACTTCATGTCCTGGGTGATCGTGGTGTCCCTGTTCTACGTGATGCTCACGACCGACGGCGGGGCGATCAACAACCTCCTCGTCTCCCTCGGCGCTGAGCCGATCGGCTTCCTCACCGATCCCGACTGGCTGCGCCCGATGTACGTCTTCCAGCACGTGTGGCGCACCGCCGGCTGGGGAACCATCGTCTACCTCGCGGCGCTGACCGCCGTGGACATGGCGCTCTACGAGGCCTCGGAGATCGACGGCGCGAACCGCTGGCAGCAGACCTGGCACATCACCCTGCCGGCGATCCGCCCCACCATCATCGTGCTGTTCATCCTCTCGATCGGTGACTTCCTCGAGCTCGGCTTCGAGCACATGTTCCTGCTCCTGAACTCGATGAACCGCGAGGTCGGGGAAATCTTCGACACCTTCGTCTACACCGCAGGCATCCAGAACGGCCAGCTCAGCTTCGCCACGGCCGTGGGCCTGTTCAAGGGCCTGGTGGGACTGATCCTGGTGATCGGCGCGAACTCGCTGGCCAAGAAGTTCGGCGAAGAGGGCGTCTACTGATGTTCGGCTTCGAGCAGTTCCTGGCGATCAACCGCCGCCTGACCGGCTTCTGGCGGCTGGCCTGGCTGAACCTGCTGTGGATCGCCGTGACCGTGCTCGGTCTCGGAGTGCTCGGGGTGGGGCCGGCCAGCTACGCGATGGCGAAGTACCTCCACCGCTGGTTCCGCTACGGGGAGACCCCACCATCCACGCGGACCTTCTTCCGCTACGCCCGGGAGCTGCGCTGGCAGCCCGTGCTGGTGGGCGGGGTCCTGCTGCTCGCGGGCGGGGTGATCCTCGTGAACCTCGTGAGCCTCAGCGACTGGTACCTGAGGGCTGCGAACCTGCTGGCCCTGGCCGTGCTGTGGATCATCTGCGCCTACGTCTTCACCGTCCTGGCGGCGCTCGACGTGAAGGGCCTGCGAGCCCAGCTGACCAGCGCCCTGCTGCTCGGGCTCGGCTCCCTCCACTGGACGATCATCGGCACCACCGCGGTGGTGATCGGCTACGCGCTGATGCTCCGCTTCGCACTTCCCCTGCTGGCGATGTTCGGGGTGGCTCTGCCGGCCGCCGTCTTCGCCGCCATCTGCTCGCGGATCCTCCGCGACCTCGAGCCCGCCGCGGCCGAGGACCCCGCTGTGCTTGCTGTCCCTGCGCGGACCATCGCGCATCCCGTGCAGCGCACCGACGCGCTCACGCCGCACCTGGCTTCGGCCTCCGACCAGGTGCACCCCCTCCGGAAAGGAACCCCAGCATGATCTCTCGCAGGAATCTCCTCCAGTCCGCTCCCGTCGCGGCGGCCGGCGCGCTCGCGCTGTCCGCCTGTGGCGGCACCTCCGGCGGCAGCGGCGGCGGGGAGGGCGGCGCCGACAGCCCGCTCTCCTGGATGGCGCTGCTGCACACCCCCACCACCCCTGAGGCCAGCGGGCCGGTGCAGTCCGGGCTGACCGAGGCGCTCGGCCAGGAGTTCGAGATCCAGTGGGTGCCGGACGCCTCCAAGGAGGAGAAGATGAACGCGGCGCTCGCCTCGGGCTCCGTCTCGGACATCACCTCCATCTCCAACCTCACCAACTCGAGCATCCGCAGCGGCGTGACCTCCGGGCTGTTCTGGGACGTCGAGCCGTTCCTGGGCGAGTTCGAGAACCTCAAGAACATCGATCCGAAGATCATCGAGGCCGCCCGCCTCGACGGGGTCCTGTACGGAGTGCCCTTCCAGAAGATCCTCGCCCGCTACGGCGTGCTGGTGCGCCAGGACTGGCTCGACGCGCTCGGGCTCGAGGTCCCCCACACCATCGAGGAGCTGGGCGAGGTCGCCAAGGCCTTCGCCGCAGGCGATCCGACCGGCACCGGCGCCTCTGTCACCGGGTTCATCGACCGCGAGGAGAGCTTCAAGGTGGGCTTCCGCTCGCTGGCCGGGTACTTCGGCGCCGGCGAGACCTTCCAGCTGGACGAGGCCGCGGGGAAGATCATCCCGGCCTGCATCTCCGACCCCTGGAAGGAGGCCATGGAGTGGTACCAGGGCGTCTATGCCGCGGGCGGCGTGAACCAGGAGTTCATCACCACCCAGAAGCAGAACCAGCAGCAGGCGATCGCCCAGGACAAGGGCGGCATCGTCGTCACCGGCCTGTTCGAGGCCAAGAACTATGTCGCGCTCGCTGAGTCGATCAACCCCGACACCAAGGTCAAGTGGACCCTGATCAACGACATCACCCACGGGGACGTCCCGCGCCGCATCATCTCCGACACCGGTGGCGGCATGGGTGGCCTGTTCTCGATCTCCACCCAGTCCGTGAAGACCGAGGACGACGTGCGCCGGGTGCTGGCCTTCGCCGACGGGCTGATGAACGAAGAGGCCCACAACCTGATGACCAACGGCGTCGAGGGCGTCCACTACGAGATCGACGCCGACGGCGCCGTGAACACCATCGACCAGGCGCTGTGGGAGCAGGAGGTCCAGCCGTACTCGAGCTCCCGCCTGGCCGAGAACGCGTTCACCTACAAGTCCTCGAACCCGTACGTGAACCTCGCCAACGAGATGATGGCCGAGAGCTCCGAGTACGCAGTCACCAACCCGGTGCAGTCGATGAACTCGGAGACCTTCAACACCCAGTGGGCCACGATCGAGCAGGGCCTGAACGACACCTACAACAAGTTCATGATGGGCGCGGCCACGATGGCCGACTACGAGGCGGCCATCGAATCCGCTCGCGGCCAGGGCCTGGACGACATCATCGCCGAGTACACCGAGGCGTACGAGCAGTTCAACGGCTGATCCGCGCCGGGACCGGGCCGATCCACGGTCCGGTCCCGCCGCGCCCCCGCCATCCCACGCTGGTCTCCTCCCACCGTCCCACGCTGGCTTCCTCCCGCCATCCCACCCATGAAAGGGCCCGCCGTGACTCTCATGTCGTCCCCCCAGGACACCGCCGACATCGCTCCGGCGACCACCTGGCTGCAGCGTGCGATCGATGAGGCCGCGGCCGTCGGCGGCGGTCAGGTCCGCGTTCCCGCGGGAGTCCACCGCACCGGTGCGCTGCGCCTGCGCAGCGGCATCGATCTGCACCTCGAGGCGGGTGCGGTCCTGCAGTTCGTGCCGGATCCGGCGCTGTATCCCGCGGTCGATGCGCGGTGGGAGGGCGCCGTGGGGATCGTGCACTCGCCCTGCCTCTACGCCCACGGCGAGAAGGACATCGCGATCACGGGCCTGGGCGCCATCGACGGGGCGGGGGAGGCCTGGTGGGACACCTTCCGCGACCGCCGCGAGGAGCTCGCCCATCCCCGACCCACCCTGATCGGACTGCATGAGTGTGAGCGGGTCACGATCAAGGACGTCGCCCTGCGCAACTCCCCGGCCTGGACGGTGCACCCCGCGCTCTGCGAGGACGTCACCATCTCCGGGATCAGCATCCGCAACCCTGCGGACTCCCCGAACACGGACGGCATCAACCCGGAGTCCTGCCGCAACGTGCGCATCAGCGACTGCCACATCGACGTGGGCGATGACTGCATCGCCATCAAAGCCGGCACCGAGCGCACCCCGCACCGGGTCGCCACCGAGAACGTCACCGTCACCGGCTGCACCATGGTCCGCGGTCACGGCGGAGTGGTGATCGGCAGCGAGATGAGCGGCGGCGTGCGCAACGTCGTGATCAGCAACTGCATCTTCCAGGGCACCGACCGCGGCATCCGCCTGAAGACCCGCCGAGACCGCGGGGGAGTGGTCGAGAACCTGCGCGTGACCAACATCGTGATGGACGACGTGCTGTGCCCGATCACCGTCAATCCCTTCTACTTCTGCGGGCCCGACGGCAAGGACCCGCACGTCGGCGATCGCGAGGCGCGCCCGGTCGACGCCGGCACCCCGCAGCTGCGCTCCCTGCACCTGGCCCATCTCACCGCCACCAACGTGCACGCTTCCGCCGGGCACATCTTCGGGTTGCCGGAGGCCCCGCTGGAGGACTTCAGCATGCATGACGTGAGCATCAGCTTCGCTGCCGATCCGCGTGCCGCCGCCCCGGAGATGGCGCTGGACGTCCCCGAGCGAGTCCGTTCCGGGATCGAGCTCGGCTTCGTCTCGGGCGGCGAGCTCAGCCGGGTGCGGGTGCGGGGGGCCGACGGTCCCGCAGTCCACACCACCTCATGCACCGACCTCGAGCTCGACGTCAGGGGGAACGATGTCCACCATGGCTGAGCCGCGCCGCACTGGCCGACCTTCCCATCCTTCCCGCACTGGCCGGCCTTCCCGCTCCTCCCGCCCCTCCCGCACCGCGGAGCAGGCTGCCCCGCGGGTATCCCGCACCGCCGAGCTCTGGCTGGTCGGGATCGGGATGGCCCTGTCCTTCGTGGCCCTGGGCGGCTTCGCCCTGGTGATGAACCAGATCGATATGGCCACCTTCGAGCAGGTCGTGATGCCGGCGCTGGTCGGGGCCGAGGCTGATTCCGGTCTCGGCGTCGCAGAGGCTCATGAGCTGGCCCGCACCCTCGCGGCGTGGTTCTCCATCACCCTGATCGCGGTGCTGCTGCTGTCGGCGATCGGCTGGTTCGTGGCCCGTCGGCGCCCCTGGCGGCGCACTGCCGGCTGGTGGATCCTCGCCGCCGGCCTCGCCTGCCTGCTGGGCAGCCAGCTGATCCTGTTCCCTCTTGCCTTCATCTTCTTCGTCGCCGCCGGCTTCTTCGCCCTTCGACCGGTCACGGATGGGAGCCCCTCATGACCACCACGCAGTCCGCCACCACCTCGCCCGTCCAGGCCGTCCTGGCCACCGACCCCCCGCCCCGCCGTCGCCGCCGCCGGGACGACGCCCCGAAGCTGCGACCGTTGACGCGCGGCGAGCAGGTGTTCCGGGTGGTCAACGTGACGATCCTGACGGGCTTCGCGCTGATCTGCGCGATCCCCTTCGTGCACGTCATCGGCAGCTCCTTCGCGACCCCCGGTGAACTCGCCACCAGCAACTTCCTGCTGATCCCGCGCGAGTTCACCCTCGACGCGTACCGCTACATCCTCTCCACCCCCACCATCTTCCGGGCGATCGGGGTCTCGACGATCGTGACCGTGGGCGGCACCTTCCTGAGCTTGGTGGTGACCTCCCTGATGGCCTATGCGCTCGCCAAGCCGTACCTGCTGGGGCGGCGCGCGATCAACTTCATGGTCGTGTTCACGATGCTGTTCAGCGGCGGCATGATCCCCACCTTCATCGTGGTCACCAAGCTGGGACTGCTGGATTCGCTGTGGTCGCTGGTGCTGCCGGTGCTGATCAACGCCTTCAACTTCGTGATCATGCGGAACTTCTTCTCCGGCATCCCGGAGAGCCTTGAGGAGTCCGCCCGCATCGACGGCTGCTCCGAGCTGGGGGTGTTCCTGCGGATCGTGCTGCCGCTGTCGGTCGCCTCGATCGCGACCATCGGCCTGTTCTACGGCGTGACCTACTGGAACACGTACATGCACGCCGTGCTCTACATCAACGACTCCTCGAAGTGGCCGATCCAGGTGCTGCTGCGCCAGATCGTCATCGTCTCCAGCGGCGTGAACGCGGATTCCACGGCGGTCGACGTGGTGCCGCCGGCCCAGTCGGTGAAGATGGCCGTCATCGCCGTGGCGACTCTGCCGATGCTCCTGGTCTACCCCTTCATCCAGCGCTTCTTCGTCAAGGGCGCCCTGATCGGTTCGGTCAAGGGCTGAGCGCGGTGGGGAGAGCCGGAGTAAGCGGAGCCGAGGCGATGGCTGCTGAGCAACAGCGGGAGCACCTGCGCACGCTGCTCGGCCTGCCTGGATTGCCTGGCCTGCCTGGATCGTCCCGACTGCAGAGCCCCGACCCCGAGGCCGGCGAGACAGCGCGCCTCGATTCCCTCCCGTCGACCCCGTCGACCGGAGCCCCCGAAGAGGTGCACGTGCGCACCGCCGAGGGTGTCTCGATCCCGGCCTTCCTCCTGCGCCCCGCCCCGGAGCTCGCCAACGGTGCCGGGGTGGTGCTGATCGCGGGGCACGCCCGCGGCATCGATGACCTGGTGCGCACCGACCCGACCGACGAGTACCACGAGGGCCTCGCGCACAAGCTGGTGCGGGCCGGGCTCACGGTGCTGTGCCCGGAGATGATCAGCTTCGGCCGTCGACGCTTCCCCCGTGCGGAGGGCGCCGAGCCCTACGAGCTGGCCGAGAACTCCTGCGGCATCGATGCCGCTCGCCTGCTTCTGCACGGCCGTCCGGTGATGGGCCAGCGGGTGGCCGACGCGCTCGCCGCCGTGCAGGCTCTGCGGCAGCTGCCCGGGGTGGATCCCGGACGGGTGGGCATCGCCGGCGGATCCGGGGGCGGGGCGGTCTCGCTCCTGCTCGCCGCCGCGGACCCGTCGATTGCTGGAGCCCTGGTCGCGACGTATTTCTGCAGCTTCGAGGCGAGCCTCTGCTCGATCCGGCACTGCCCCTGCAACATCATCCCGGGCCTCCTGCCCGAGCTCGAGATGGCGGACATCGCCGCCCTCGTCGCCCCGCGTCCGCTGATCCTGGAGGCGGGGGAGCGGGACCACATCTTCCCGATCGCGGCGACGAGGGAGTCTTTCGCGCTTCTCGCCCCGGCATGGGAGGCGCACGGCGCTGTCCCTCCCGAGCTCGTGGTCACCGACGGCGGTCACGCCTTCCGTGCGGAGCGCTCCCTCGACGCACTGGTGCAGGCGCTCACGGTCTGAACCCCGCACCGTCTGAACCCCGCACCGTCTGAACCCCGCACACAGGGCGCGGCGCCAGCGCGGCGTCGGCGCGCCATCCCACGACATGTCGCAAGCATCCCCTCTGAGGTGTCGCGTCGCGAAGGCTGCAGCGACACCTCTGAGGGGATACCGACGGGTAACCCGTGCGGATTCGAGATTCTGAACGTGGTCAATCCGGCATGGATGCGGAAATGAGGCGTTCCTGACGTACGTTTAAGGGGTGGACGTTGCTGCGACCTCTGTGACGCGCGCGCCATCAATGACTTGAGACCCTGACCCTTCGACGATGGAGACACCTCCCCATGCCCACCCCCCGCCGTAAGCTCACTGCTCCCCCGCGCCTGCCCCGGAACGGGCTGCGCATCACCGCGCTCGGCGGCCTCGGCGAGGTCGGCCGCAACATGACGGTGTTCGAGTACGCCGGCAAGCTCCTGATCGTCGACTGCGGCGTACTCTTCCCCGAGGAGCACCAGCCCGGCATCGACGTGATCCTGCCGGACTTCACCTCGATCCGCGACCGGCTCGACGACATCGAGGCCATCGTCCTGACCCACGGTCACGAGGACCACATCGGCGGCGTGCCGTACCTGCTCAAGGAGCGGGGCGACATCCCCCTGATCGGCTCCGAGCTGACCCTGGCGTTCATCACCGCGAAGCTCAAGGAGCATCGCATCACCCCCAAGACCATCCAGGTCGAGGCGGGGGAGCACCGGAAGGCTGGCTCGTTCGACCTCGAGTTCGTCGCGGTCAACCACTCGATCCCGGATGCGCTGGCCGTCATGATCCGCACCAAGGCGGGCAGCGTGCTGCACACCGGTGACTTCAAGATGGACCAGTTCCCGCTGGACAACCGCATCACCGACCTGCGTGCCTTCGCGCGTCTGGGCGAGGAGGGTGTGGATCTCTTCCTCACCGACTCCACCAACGCCGAGGTCCCCGGCTTCACGATGTCCGAGCGGGATCTCAACCCGGCCATCGACCAGGTGTTCACCACCTCGCCGCGGCGGATCATCGTCTCGAGCTTCGCCAGCCACGTGCACCGCATCCAGCAGGTGCTCAACGCCGCCCACGCGAATGGCCGCAAGGTCGCCTTCGTCGGCCGCTCCATGGTGCGCAACATGGGGATCGCCCGCGATCTCGGCTACCTCACCATCCCCAAGGGACTGGTCGTCGACTTCCGCAAGATCCAGTCGATGCCCGATCACAAGGTCACGCTGATCTGCACCGGTTCGCAGGGCGAGCCGATGGCGGCGCTGGCCCGCATGGCCAACGGCGACCACCAGATCCAGGTCGGCGAGGGCGACACCGTGCTGATGGCGAGCTCGCTGATCCCGGGCAACGAGAACGCGATCTACGGGATCATCAACAAGCTCACCGATCTCGGCGCGAACATCGTCCACAAGGGCAACGCGAAGGTCCACGTCTCCGGCCACGCGAGCGCGGGCGAGCTCGTGTACTGCTACAACATCGTGCGTCCGAAGAACGTGATGCCGGTGCATGGCGAGTCCAAGCACCTGCACGCCAACGCCGAGCTGGCCCGTCGCACCGGCGTGCCGGAGGACCACATCGTCATCGCGCAGGACGGCTACACCGTCGACCTGATCGACGGCCACGCGAAGATCTCCGGCAAGGTCGAGGCCGGCCTGGTCTACGTCGACGGGCAGACCATCGGCGCCGCCACCGAGGACACCCTCGCCGAGCGTCGCCTGCTCAGCGGCGGCGGCGTCGTGACCGTGGTGGCCCTGATCGATCCCGACACGTACCAGCCGGTCGAGCCGGTCGAGTTCATGACCAAGGGCTTCGTGCATGACAAGCGCACCTTCGACGGTGCGTCGACCCAGGTCAACAAGGCGCTGGCCCGCGCCAAGCAGGACAAGATCGAGGACATCGGCGCGATCGAGAACATCATCGTCGACACCGTCAGCGGCTACCTGCGCCGCACCTACCGCCGCGAGCCCGCCGTCATGGCCGTGGTGGTCGACGCCTGAGCGACGCCTGGTCGTCAGACTTCTTCCCAAGGCCCCTCCGGCCCGCCTCGCGGCGGCAGTCGGAGGGGCCTTCGGCGATACTGGGCGGATGACGGATCCAGCACTGCAGCTCCTGGTCGGCGGCCTCTCCCGTGAGGAGCTGCGGGGGCGGCTGGAGGCGTCGGCGGTCCAGCTCAATGCGCATGCTGAGGCCCTGCTCGTACACCCCTGCTTCGATGAGCGTGCACCGGAGAGCGTGACGGTCATCCAGCGCCGCGTGGCGGATCTCGGCCTCCCGGAGGGTGGCACTCTGCCAGCGGTCATCGCTGCGGCGCTGCGGCACGACCTCCGGCTCTGCCCGCCCGAGACGGGCCCGTATCTGCGGCTCGCGATGACCTCGCAATCCCAGGCGCCGGATTCCGTGCTCTCCGCGGGGCGCATCCCGACCGGAGCGCTGCATGTGGTCTCTGCTCCGCTGAGCGAGGACGTGGAGTTCCCGAAGGGCTTCTATCTGCGGGTGGTCGACGGAGTGGCGTGGCTGCGCGGTTTCCGCTGCGACGACGACTACGTCTGGCCGCCGGAGAGCGTGATCGCGCTCCGTGCGGCCGAAGAGCGCTGAGCGGCGCGTGACACGAGGGGCGCACGCTCCGGCCCGTGCTCAGCCGCGCCGGTGCGTCCGGTGGGCCGACGGGCTCATGCCGTGCTGGGCCCGGAACCGGCGCGAGAAGTACAGCGCGTCGCGGAACCCGACCCGGCGGGCCACGGTGGTGACGGGATCATCGGTCAGCTCCAGCAGGCGGGCGGCCAGCTCCATCCGCTGCGCCTCGACATAGCGGGTGAGGGGCGTGCCCACCTGCGCGGAGAACAAGTGCGCCAGACGTGACGGGGAGAGGTGGGCGACGTCCGCGAGCCGCGCCACGTCGAGCTGCTCAGCGAGATGGGCGTCGATGTGTTCGAGGACCCGCAGCACGCGCTCGTCGAGCTGGCGCCGGCGAGGGTTCTGGGTGTCATACCAGAGCAACGCCGCTTCGATCCCGTTCAGCGCGAACAGCTCCGGGCGGCCGACGGCGAGGCGCGCAGCGCGTGCCGCCCCGCGCAGCTGCTCGCGCACGCGATGGTCCACCTCCGTGCCCAGCCGGATGCAGCCAATCCCCGGAGCGGCGTCGGGCCAGTCCAGCAGCGCCAGCCAGGTCGCCGGCGGGTGCACATGGCAGAACAGCATGTCCCAGTGGCCGGCGACCAGATCGGTCCCGTAGTCGTGGACGGTGCCTGGGCGCAGCAGCACCCCGTCGCCGGGCGAGGTCGCGACCCGGGTGCCGTCGGCCGCGAGCACCAGACCGCCGCCACCCACGGTGTGCAGCAGCAGCCAGTCCTCGGTCCCCCGGGAGCGCCGCACGTGATAGCCGGTGTCCTGGGTGAGCTCCCCGGCCAGCACGCGTCCGAACTGGGGCGGCGGCAGCTCGAGGGCAGGCCCGCGCGGAGCCGATGCCCGAGATGGCGCAGCAGGATCGTCCATGTCTTCTCCCTTCGATCACCTGGTCCGCAGCAGTGCGTGGACTCAGACTGGCATCATGACGACCACTTCGGAAGCCCCCATCGGCCGCTCGACCCCTGCAGAGCCCACCGGACTCCAGGTCCTCGATGCAGAGGGCCTGGATCCGCGCCGGCTGGCTGATGCCTACGACCGCAACGGCGCGGTGCACCTGCGCGGCGTGCTCACTGCGGAGGAGATCGGCGAGCTGCGCGACAGCTTCACCACCCACATCGAGACCGATGGCAGCGGCGGGTCCTTCGGAGAGATCCCCGAGGGGGACCCGCTGCGTGCCTATCCGCGGATGATCCAGCCGCATCGGGCTGATCATCACCCGGGGCAGCTCGCCCGGCGCTGGCTGCTCGAGAAGCGGGTGATGGGGCGGGTGATCGAGGCAGTGGGCCCGGTATGGGCGGCGCAGTCGATGTTCTACTTCAAGCCGGCCGGTGCTCGCGGTCAGGCCATGCATCAGGACAACTACTTCCTACAGTCCCACCCGGAGACCTGCATCGCGGCCTGGATCGCGGTCGATGACTGCGATGCCGAGAACGGGGCGCTCGGCGTGGTGCCCGGAACCCACCGCTACGAGATCGAATGTCCTGAGGAAGCCGACGCCTCAGAATCGTTCACCACCATCACGGTGAGCATCCCCGCGCACCTTCGGGTCGAGCAGACGGAGATGAAGGCCGGCGACATGCTCATCTTCCACGGCAGCCTGGTGCACGGATCGAAGCCCAACACGAGCACCGACCGTTTCCGTCGTTCGCTGATCTTCCACTACATCCCCGAGGGCAGTCGGGAGGTGGCCGCCGCCTACCAGCCGCTGCTCGACGCTGCGGGTGATGAGGTGCGGATCGACGCCTCCGAGTACGGCGGGGAGTGCGGCGAGGGTTGGGTGGCGCGCAACCACTGAGCGCGGGTGGGCACGGGCACAGGCACGGGCGCAGGCACAGGCGCGGGCGGAGCCGAAGTTCCGGTCAGAAGGGTGGTTCGGGCTCGGGCTCGGGCTCGGGCTCGGGCTCGGGCTCGGGTTCGGTGTCCGGAGGCGTGCCGGGCAGCGGTGCCGGGTCGGTGTCCTGGAGGAGCCCGAGGCCGCGCGCTGCCTCCCAGGCGAGCATCTCCTCGTAGACATTCCAGGAGTGCTGGAGGGCTTTGGCGAGTACCGGCGTGAGCAGGTCGTAGTTCTGTCTCGCTCGGATGCGGGCCTGCCCGGCGATGACCCAGGTAGTGCTCCCATCCGGTTCTCGCACCGGATCGATGAGGCCGCGAGTCTTCATCTCATGGTGCTTCCAGCACAATCGATGAAGATTGTCGATCTCCGTCTGGCCGCCATTCTCGGGATTCTCGTGATCGTACTCTTCGATATGATCCGCTTCTCCCACGGTGCAGACATTTCTGGTGCATCCGGGGACGGCGCATACGGGATCGAGGAGGCGCAGATGCTCTTGCATCGAAGGCGTGGGCGAATATCGTGTGGGATGCAGTGGGAGGAAGGCGCCTTTGGCGGGTTCGGTGAGAATTCGGTACCAGGTGCTTTCGCCAGCCGCGAGGTGGCGGGCCATCGACGCGGGCAGCGGGATCGTTCCGTCGATCGTTCCGGGGGCCTCTGATTCGCCGAGCAGCGTCATTGCGGGGACGACGACGTTGAGCCGAAGTCGACTCCCCGGGACTTCGATGCCCCCGGTGTCGAGCATGGTGCGGGTGAGGATCGCATAGCGCAGGGCCGCGAGGGTCAGATGGTGGCCGTCGCGGGCGGCGTCGCCATCGATGTCGAAGGGGACGGGGCGACCTTCCTCGAGGGCATGGCGCTGGTCGTTCTGGACAGCACGCGCGGCGGCGTCGAGGCGGTGGGAGAGGGCGATGATCTCGTGGACAGGCCCGGTGATCCCGAGGCGGGCGGTGCCGTCATGCTCCGGATTCACCTCGAGGGCGACGTCGCGCTGCTCGGCAGGCGTGGACCGCACGGCAGTCGTGCCGAACCAGGCGATCAGCTTCCCGAGCTCCCGAGAGAACCGATCGCAGCTGATGTTCTCGAGATCCCAGTCCGCCACCCGCTCATCGACCTGCCAACACTGGTCGGAGGTGAGACGACGCACGCGGCGCAGCAGCTGCTCGAACCAGGCGACAGGGAGGTGTCCGGCTTCGAGGCGTGCGAGGGTGCGCGGGAGGGAGGTGACGGCGGTGCAGGCATCCCGGAGCAGCGACCGAGCCTGGTCCAGGGTGACTCGACGCGCATCGGCGACGAGGATCGCGTAGGTGTCTCCGTCGTCATCCGCGCCATCCGTGTCGTCCCAGAGCGTCGCAAGCTTGCGCAGTCGCTCTGCGTAGCCGCGGGCTTCCTCATGATGCGTGGCGAAGAGTTCCTGCGCCGCATGGACCTCGAGAGACCCTGGCTCGCACCAGGCGTGCGCGGCGAAGCCCTCCGGATCCAGCGGCTTACGGGCGCGGACCGGCGTGCGCGGGGGCTCCGTCTCTCGGGCGGGTTCGGAGGCTTCCTGCAAGGACTGGCCAGCTGCCTTCTTGCCGGAGGCGGCGGAGCCTCGGGGCGGCCGTGTTTCCATGGTGGAAGACATTCCCCGCCCCTTTCTCGGTCGTTCTTGCACGTTCGGAAGCTGTGCATCAAGCATCGCGTTCAACTTTCCTTCTCTTCTCAATATTTTACGCCAAGGGACGCCTTCCCGCTAGGGCCGGAGGCGCAATTGTGGATTTTGTGGATAACCCGGCAGTGTGGAGGAGAGATGACATTCGGAAATGCTGTCGTATGGCGGGAGGAAATGTGGATAACCCTGCTGTGGGGAGGAACGGTGAGGGCCGCGTGGCGGCACAGCTGGGGGAGGGGGCAGGCCGGGGGGCCCAGGTCGGTAGTGATCTGGATGGAGGGGCCAGGCCGACAGCGATCCGGATGGAGGAGCCAGGCCGGTAGTGATCCGGCCGGTAGCGATCCGGCGGGCCTCGACAGCTTGCCCCCAGCCCGCCCCAGCCGCCCCTCGCAGACGCGAGAGAATGGTCGACATGACCGACCATGTCGACTCCGGGCCCGCGAAGGGGACACCCCTTCGGGAGGATCTGCCCTTTCGTGTGATCGCCGGCGTCTGGGTGATCACGGGAGGGCTGGTCGCCGCGGTGACGGGCCCGCTCGCGCTCGAGCACGGTTCCTGGGCTGCGGCCTTCCAGGTGCTCGTCGGCGGTGTGTTGCAGGCAGGTCTCGGCGTGTCCCAGCACGCCCTCGCGGCGCGGCGTCCCTCGCCCGGCATGCTCCGGGCTGAGCTGCTGACCTGGAACCTGGGGTGCCTCGCGGTGATCGTCGGGACGATGCTCTCGTCGCCGTGGATCGTCGATGTCGGCGGGCTGCTGCTCGTGGTGACGATAGTGCTGATGATCCGTGCCGTCGGCCGCGGCGCGAAGGGCCCGGTCTGGGCGTCGTGGACCTATCGGGCGGTGCTCGTGCTGACCGTGGTGAGCATCCCGATCGGTCTGCTCCTCGCGCACCTGCGGGCCGGCTGAGCAGGAGAGGTCAGCACTGGTCCCAGGCGAGCACCGCGTCGACGAGCCGAGTTCCGGGCAGGGCGCTGTCCAGACGCAGCAGCGGCTTCTCCAGGGACTCGAGCCACGCTTCATGGCCTCCCCGGCTGCGCCCGGTGAAGGACGGATCGTCGTAGCTGCGAGCCCAGTTCCGGAACTCCTCCCAGGCAGCGGGATCGAAGCTCTGTCCCGCTCGCCGGACTGCTTCGCGGGTCTCGAGCCTGCGCAGGCGCTCCTCCGGATCAAGAGTCAGGAACACGACGGCATCGCACTGTGCCACGACGCTCTCCCCCCAGCCGAGCAGCGAGCCGGACAGCACCCACGCCTCACGCGGCACGAAGATGGCCTCCATGAGAGCAATCCGATCTGCTGCGGGCCGCTTCCGGGTGTAGGGCGGGCTGGACGGGAGCCAGAAGTAGTCATCCGCATCGGCATGGGGCACAGCCCAGCGATCGGCCAGGGCGCGCGCGAGCGTCGTCGTCCCGGAGCCGCTGGCTCCCATGATGAGGATCCTGGAACGCTGCATGCTTCTATTCTCGGGCCCGGACGCGCCCTATCGCACCCTTCACCCTATGGCGCCGCGTGCCGCTCACCGGTACACGCTCACTGGTACGAGACGAACCAGGGCCGGGGCTCGACCTCGTAGGTCTGCTCCGGAGTGAACATGGGGGAGTCCTCGTCGTAGAAGTTCTTCCACGCCATGAAGATCCCCTCCGGCAGATCCCGTTGCAGGGCCCGCCAGGTCTCGAGCTTGTCCCCGGGCGCCCCATGGCCGTCGGCATGCAGGGTGATCGCCAGCTCCGGGTGGGAGGTGTCGATGTCCTGCCGGTCGCTGATCATGGACAGGCTGAACTGGTGGAGGATCAGGAGCTTCTGCGGGAGGCTGTGCTCGGCAGTGAGGGCGGCCAGCCACTCGGCGACCTCGTTGACCTCGGCCGCGGAGACCGATCCGATCTGTGCGAGGTGCTTCTGTCCGGCTTCGAGCCGCCATTCCGCATCCAGCGCCAGGCCCACGTGAGGTGCGGTCAGCAAGTCCTCGTAGAGACGCGCCTGGGTGAGGAAGTCCGTCGTGCCGGGCTGCAGGTCCAGCACCACATAGACCCCGGCCTCGCCGGCTGCCTCGACCCATTCGCGCAGCAGCTCGGGATCTCGCTCGGTGGAGTAGTCGCCATCCCCGCCCGGCTCCGAGGAGGCCATGGTGGTGATGATCTCGAAGGCCGGGATCACCGGCTCCCCGGTGAGGCCCGCGTATTCCGCGGCGAGTTCCTGGATCCGCGTGATCGCCTCCGGCATCTCCTGCTCGCCGAGGATTCCGAGCGAGGGGACGCCGGGGGAGCCGTAGGCGGCGATCATCCGCCGGTCTGGGAAAGCGGTGTGGCCGCCGCCCGGCAGCTGCGGGGTGCGGAGCGTCCGTTCGAGGGCGGCGGGCCAGTCGTCGGCCGCGCCGAAGCTCGCCCCGAGTGCGAGCACGCCGGTGGCCGGATCCTCGCCCGCCGCCTCCGCGACCGCCGCGATCGTCTCGCTGCTGCGGCCGAGCACCCCGCCGGGGATCTCGGCGAGGCTGCCGCCGACGGCTTGGATGACGGCCGATGCGAGGACCTGGGTGGGAAGTGCTGCCTCGGGGTCCACGAGCAGGGTCACCGCGACGCTCGGCCCGGACCTGCTGAGCTCGGGCAGATCCGGGTCATCCTGCGCCGCGGGATCGTCCTCGACGATCTCCAACCCGTCATCGAGCGCGCTGAGGTCCGTGCCGCTCGCGGTCACCACGGCGACGGCCCCGAGCCGAGAGATCTCCTCCCTGACGCCCTGGCCGGTGCCGACCAGCAGCGGCATGCCGGTGGAGGCGCTCACGGGAGCGAGTGCTGCGAGAGTCTGCGGGGTCGCGACCACGACCGCATTGGCTGCCGCGAACAGGGCGGAGCTGAGGGCGAGCGCGGTCTGGACGAGATCCTCGCCGGGCAGCACGGTCGAGGCGGGGGCGGCGTCGACGACGTCGATGCGGAGCTGCCCGTCCTCCTCGTCGGTGCAGGCGCCGAGGGTCCCGGTCATCGCGAGCGCCGTGAGTCCGACGACCCCCGCGAACCCTCGACGGCTCAGCACCGCCCGACCGCGCAGCACCGCTCGACCCTGTCCTCGTGCCTTCACAGCATCACGCACCTTCTGTCGACAGCAGGCTCGCGGTCCTTCCCTCGCCGGGATCCGCAGCCGGCGCCATGGTGTCAGACTTCCGCGACCTCAGACGTCCGCGGGCTGTGCAGGGCGGCGGCATTGAGCTCCACCGGCTCCATCCCGGTCAACCGGACGCTCACCACCCGGTTCCCGCAGCGCACCCGGTGCGTGCCGAGCGCTCCCGGGCCCGTCGCCTGCAGCTGGACAGAGGTGAGAGCGCCGTCGCTCCACGCCATGTCCACCGCGACACCGGGGCGGGCGAGCAGCCCGCGCACGGACCCGTCGGCCATCACCGGTGGCAGCGCCGGGAGCAGCTCGATCTCCCTGCGATGGCTCTGCAGCAGGCATTCGGCGAGGGCTGCGACGATGCCGAGGTTCCCGTCGATCTGGAACGGCGGATGGGCGGAGAACAGGTTCGGGTAGAGGCCGCTGCGCTCGCCGTCGGCGGTCTCGGCGGGGCGCAGGTACAGCTCGAGCAGGGCCTGCACCCGATCTCCTCGATGCAGGCGTGCCCAGAGGCAGGCCTTCCACACCAGGGACCAGCCGGTGGCGTCGTCTCCGCGGGCTTCGAGGGAGCGGGCCACGGCCTGCTCCGTCCGCGAATCGACCGGGCCGTTGCCGGGGTAGAGGAAGCCCAGGTGGGAGACGTGCCGGTGATGCGGTTCGGCCTCGGCGAGACCATCGCGATGCCACTCGAGCAGACGGCCGTCGGCCCCGATCCTCGGGCCCGGCACCAGCGCGAGCGCCGAGGCTGTGCGCTGCACCACCGGATCCTGCTCCTGGCCCAGCAGCGCCGCGGCCTCCAGCAGGTGCTGGGCGCACTCGTGCAGCAGCCATCGGTCCATCCCGGTGCCCTCGCTGAGGCTGACCGCGGCGCCACCGGGCGTGGCCCCGTCGGTGAGCCAGAGATTCTCCGGCGAGGTCGAGGGGAAGGTGGCCAGATGGCCGTCGGCGCTCTCATGGAGCAGGCAGAGTGCGAAGGAGACCGCCTCTTTGAGCGCCGGGAAGCGGTCGCGGGCGATCTCGACCGCGTCGCGTCCGCTGAAGCTCGCCAGGGAGTCCAGCTCCCGTTCGAGCCATAGCCCGCCCATCGGCCAGGTCGACCAGGAGGGCTCGCCCCGCACCGGATCGGTGTACCCCCAGGGATCGGAATTGTGGTGCACCGTCCAGCCGTCGGCCCCGTAGAGCCGGCGCGCGGTCTCCTGCCCGGCGGTGCGCAGCATCGCCACGTACTGCTCGAGCGCCGCGGCGGCCTCCGGCACCTGGGCGACGCCGGCCGCCCAGTGATTCATCTCGAGATTGATGTTCACCGTGTAGTTCGAGGACCACGGTGCCTCGAGGCGCGCGTTCCACAAGCCCTGCAGGTTCGCGGGCGGGAGCCCGGGTCGTGAGGCGGAGGCCAGCAGATGGCGGCCGTAGGCGAAGCTGGTGGCGAGCAGCTCCGCCTCGGGGGAGCCGCTCAGCTCGAGCGCGACCTCGCCGGCGCCCGGCAGCGGGGTGGCGCGATGGCGCCGGTGCAGCTCGTCCTCACCGCGGGCGAGAGCCGACTCCGCCTGTGCCGACGCCTCGTCGATGGCCTCCTGCACGTCTCTGTCCGGAGCCTGCCCGAGGCCCTGCCAGGTGGTGGCCACTGCGCAGACCAACAGCAGGCGCTCGTGCTGCACCTGCCAGCGCACCACGACCGCCGCACGGCTGGCCCCGGCGCTCTCCCAGGCGACCTCCTGCTCGCGTCGGAACTGCCCGGCGGGGATGTCCGACGGGGCGCGCAGCAGGATCGTGAGCCCGTCGGCGCTGGCCTCGCGACGCTCCTCGACCAGGGGAGAGGTGAACTCGAGGGACGGGACTGCGCCGTCGGGGCAGGGTGCGGTGTGGACGAGGACCTCGTCGGCCCGGCTGATGAAGCTCAGCTGCTCCCCGGACTCGCCCAGCACCCGGTGCTCGGCGTGCTCGAGGTCCAGGATCCGCTCCGCCAGAACAGCGGGCACGGCAGCGGGAGAGCCGGCCTCCCCGATGCCCTCGAAACGCACGCACAGGTCGCCGACCGGCAGATATGCCTGCGACCATGACGCACCCAGGTGCTCGATCTCCTGCTGGGCCGCGGGCACGTCGCCGTTCTCGAACAGGGCACGGGAACGGGCCAGGGCCGCTCCGGCCTCGCGGCGGCCGGTGCGGTGCGGAGCATCCGTCTGGGGCCCGCCGGACCACAGGGTGGATTCGTTGAGCGAGAACCGGGCGGCATCGGGATCGCCCCAGATCATCGCGCCGAGGCGCCCGTTGCCCAGGGGGAGAGCTTCGAGCCAGCGCTCGGCGGGGCCCTGGCGGTGGAGGGCGAGGGGAGAGGTCACGGAGGGTGCCTTTCATGGGGCGCGGGATGAGCTGGGCCTGCCCACCCGATGCGCCGTCGTCGACCGCATCCCCGGAGAGACCGCTGTACCGATGTTCCTACGGGCACTGCTGCGAGCGGAGCCACTCCTTGCCCGATGTTGCCGCCTCGCAGGGCTCCGCGGCGGGCTCCGGGCAGGGATGCCCAGGTGGGGCGCCCAGGTGGCAGCGGGGTGGGGCGGGGCGCGCGAGCGCAGGCAAGGGCTTGCCCAGTGGTCGACACCATGATCTAATGGACGAAAGGAAAGCGGTTGCCGTCGGGCATCGAAGCTCGCGGGCCACGGGACACCAGGGAGCAGCAGCATGGCTACACGCAGGATCGGGATCATTGTCAACGGCGCCACGGGGCGGATGGGCTATCGCCAGCACCTGGTGCGGTCCCTGCTCGCCATCCAGGAGCAGGGTGGCGTGGAGCTCGCTGACGGCGACCGCCTCCTGCCGGACCTGCTACTGGTCGGGCGCAACGAGGAGAAGCTGCGCGGAGTGGCCGAGAAGCACGGCCTGACGAAGTGGACGACCGACGTCGATGAGGCGCTCGCGAACCCCGACTATGAGGTCTACTTCGACGCGCTGGTGACGAACCTGCGGGTCGCGAACCTCAAGAAGGCGATCGCCGCCGGCAAGGCGATCTACACCGAGAAGCCCACGGCGGAGTCCTTCGAGGACGCGCTCGAGCTCGCGACACTCGCCAAGGAGCACGGCACCGTCAACGGCGTCGTCCACGACAAGCTCTACCTGCCCGGCCTGCTCAAGCTGCGCCGCCTGATCGACTCCGGCTTCTTCGGCGAGATCCTCTCCGTGCGCGGCGAGTTCGGCTACTGGGTCTACGAGGGGGACTGGCAGCAGGCGCAGCGCCCCTCCTGGAACTACCGCAGCGAGGACGGCGGCGGCATCGTCGCGGACATGTTCCCCCACTGGAACTACGTCATCGAGGAGCTGTTCGGCCGCATCGAGGACGTCTACGCCCAGACCGCCACCCACATCGGGAAGCGCTGGGATGAGAAGGGCCAGGAGTACGTCGCGACCGCCGACGACGCGGCCTACGGCGTCTTCCGCCTCGAGGGCGGCACCGTGGTGCAGATGAACTCCAGCTGGGATGTGCGCGTCCACCGCGATGAGCTCGTCGAGTTCCAGGTCGACGGCACGAAGGGCAGCGCCGTCGTCGGCCTGCACGGCGCGCGCATCCAGCCGCGCGAGGCGACCCCGAAGCCCGTGTGGAACCCCGATGTCAAGGACGGCCACGACTACCGGGCCGACTGGATCGAGGTGCCGGACAACGAGCAGTTCGACAACGGCTTCAAGGTGCAGTGGGAGGACTTCCTGCGCCACTATGTTGAGGGTCGCGAGTACCCCTTCGACTTCCTCTCGGGCGCTCGGGGCGTGCGCCTCGCCGAGGCCGGGCTCACCAGCTCCGCCGAGGGTCGTCGGATCGCGCTCGACCCGCTGACGGAGGTGTGAGCGCCGTGAGTGACCTGCAGCTGACACTGCTGGATGAGGGCGGTGCGCTGCGCTCGATACCGCTCGCCGGCGCGCCCGCCTTCGCCACGCCGACCGCGCCGCTGCGCTCCCGCGTGGTCTATGCGGCGGTGCACGTGGTCCCGCAGGTGCACGGGGACAACACCCCCGGCGCCCCGGCGGACATCGACTGGGATGCCACGCTCGCCTTCCGCCGCACGATGTGGTCCCGCGGGCTCGGGGTGGCCGACGCGATGGACACCGCCCAGCGCAACATGGGCCTGGATCCGGTCGCGACCCGCGAGCTCATCACTCGCACGGCCGACGCCGCCCGCGCCGCGCTCGCGGATCCGGAGATCTCCGCCGTGTTCCCGGCCGGTGCGACAGTGAGCGATCTGGTGGTCGCCGGGGTCAACACCGACCAGCGCAGCGAGCATGAGCTCAGCCTGGACGAGATCACCGAGGCCTATATCGAACAGCTTCGCGCCACCGAGGCCACCGGCGCCGGCGCTGTGCTGATGGCCAGCCGCCACCTCGCGCGCGCCGCGACGACCGCGGCCGAGTACGAGGACGTCTACCGCCGGGTGCTCGACGCGGCCACCGCACCTGTCGTGCTGCACTGGCTGGGCACCGTGTTCGATCCGCAGCTCGAGGGCTACTTCGGCAGTTCGACGAGCGCGGACGCTGCAGAGACGATGCTGCGCATCATCGAGGCGGATCCCGCGAAGATCCGCGGGGTGAAGATGAGCCTGCTGGATGACGCCGCAGAGATCGCGGTGCGCGAGCGGCTCCCCGAGGGCGTGCGGATGCTCACCGGGGACGACTTCCACTTCTCCCACCTCATCGTGGGCGACGGCACCTTCACCGCCGATACCGGGGGAGAGCAGGTGCTCGGGAAGTACTCCGACGCTTTGCTGGGTGCCTTCGCCGCGACCGCTCCCGCCGCGTCCGCCGCAGTGCAGGCGCTGGATGCGGGCGATCCAGCCGAGGCCTCGCGGATCCTGGACGCCTCAGAGGAGCTGGGCCGCCACATCTTCTCCGCCCCCACCCCCCACTACAAGACCGGGGTCGCCTTCCTGGCCTGGCTCAACGGCCACCAGCAGGCGTTCGTCATGGTGGGCGGCATGCACTCGGCCCGCAGCCTCCCGCACCTCTCGCGCACCATCGAGCTCGCCGCCACCACCGGCAATCTTGAGCAACCTGCGCTGGCCGCCGAACGCTGGCACGGCATGCTGCGCCAGGCCGGCTACGAGATCGCGGCCGATGGAACCACCTCGAACGGAGATGCCGCATGACCACCTCACCCTCCCTTACCTCGCCCTCCGCGCGGCTCGGCACCGGGACCCCGCGCCTGTCCCTGAATCGCTGGAGCTTCCGCACCACCCCGCTCCAGGACTTCCTCGAGGCCACGACCGCCCGGGGGATCGACGCGGTGGGTCTGTGGCGCCAGGACGTCGCGGAGGTCGGGCTGGATGCCCTGCGGCGCCGGGTCGACGATGCGGGGCTGCGCGTGAGCAGCCTGTGCCGCGGCGGCTTCCTCACCGCCTCCGCCGAGGTCGACAGGGAGGCGGCGCTGACGGACAACCGTCGCGCGATCGACGAGACCGCCACACTCGGAGCGCCCACCCTGGTGCTCGTCGTCGGCGGAGTGGACAAGGCGGACAAGGACATCATCGGCGCCCGGACCCGGGTCACCGAGGCCGTCGCCGAGCTCGCCCCCTATGCCGCCGAGCGCGGGGTGACGCTGTCCATCGAACCGCTGCACCCGATGTTCGCCGCGGACCGCGCCGTGGTCTCCACCATCGACCAGGCCCTCGACATCGCTGAAGCGTCCGGCAGCGCGGCCGCAGGTGTCGTCGTGGACACTTATCACGTGTGGTGGGATCCGTATCTCGAGCGCGCCATCCAGCGTGCCGCGGCAGCGGATCGCCTGTTCAGCTACCAGGTGTGCGACTGGAACCTGCCGCTGGCCGCGGAGCCGCTGAACTCCCGCGGCTACATGGGCGACGGCTTCATCGACTTCCCGTCGATCACCCGCATGATCAAGGCCGCCGGCTACACCGGCGACATCGAGGTCGAGATCTTCAACGAGGACGTCTGGGCCACCCCGGCCGACGAGTCCGCGAAGATCATCGCCGAGCGCTTCGAACAGCTGGTGCTGCCTTTCGCCTGACGACGAACTGCGAGGAACGAGCGGGAGGAGTCGGGCAATCGGATGGAGCCTTGAGCTGAGGGACCGAATCGTGGAGATGACATCGCCGCTGCGCACTGCGTGGGGACTCGAGGTCGATGCTGAGGATGAGCATGGCGTCGGCCCGGAGGCAGCTGCTCGCGCCGTCCTGCCCATCAAGCTGTCCCGGGCTCTCGATGGGGCGCGGGAACGGATCCCCCTTCCCGCCCGACCTTCCGTGCAGCTGCGGGAGGCGATGACCGCCCCGGCGCTCGCGTCCGCCGCGGATCCGCTGCCCTTCCCGCTGCTGAGCCGGTACACGCGGTTCTGGCGCGAGGGCGTGCGCACCGACTATGAGGACGAGGTGCGCCGGCTCGGCATCATGACCGGGGAGGCCGTGCTCGCCGCCCTCGCCACGGGGGAGGCCCGCTGGGTCGACCGGGCGGCCGACGGGCTGATGCTGCTGTGCGAGCTCTCGACCTGGTGCTGGGTCGCCCACGAACAGGCGCATGACCTGCGGGGATGGGTGGTCCCGGATCCGGAGGCGCCGATCGTTGATCTGGGCGCGGCACAGACCCTCCAGGTGATCGCCTGGGCGGATCTTGCCCTGGGGGAGGAGCTCGACGAGCGCGTGCCGGGGCTGCGGCAGCGGCTGCGATGGGAGGCGCGGCGGCGCGTGTTCGACCCCTACCTGGCGCGTCGCGACTGGCATTGGCTGCATGGGGCGGCGCACAACTGGACCGGGTGGATCCATCAGCATCTGCTCACCGCTGCCCTCTTCCTGCTCGAGGAGGAGTCGGACCGCGGGACCCGCGATGCCGTCCTCGCCCTCTCGATCGCTCAGCTGGACCGCTACCTCGCCTCCTTCCCGGCCGACGGGGGGATCGATGAGGGGTTCTCCTACTTCTGGAACGGCGCCTCGCGGCTGCTGGAAGCCATCGACCTGCTGATCACCGCCTCCGGAGGCACCCTGAGCCGGGACGCGGTGACAGGAATCGACGTCATCGCCCGGTTGCTGCGCTATCCGCAGGGCATGGACCTCGGTGGGGGCTGGTTCGTCAACGTCGCCGACGGCCCGGCCCGGCCTCCCGCCGACGAGCTGCCCTGGGACGTGCTGCACCGCTGGGGCCGACACCTCGGCGCGGACGACGTGGTCGCCCAGGCCCTCGCCCATCGCGGCGACCGTCCGATCCCGCGGGTGCAGCCCCAGCTCGGCCTCGGGCGGGTGCTGACCGCCCTCGGCGACAAGCACTGGGCGGCTGCCGACAGCGCCGGAGCTCGACCGCCGTACCCTGCCCGGACCTGGCTGCCAGAGGTCCAGCTGCTGGTGGCGCGGGAACGCGAGGGTGATCCCTCCGGGCTCGCGCTCGCCGCCAAGGGCGGTCACAACGACGAGGCCCACAACCACCTCGACGTGGGCTCCTACCTGGTCGCTCTCGATGGCGCCCCGGTGCTGATCGACCTCGGCCAGCCCACCTACACCGCGCTGACCTTCACCGATCGCCGCTATGAGATCTGGACCATGACCAGCTCCTGGCACAACCTGCCCGAGATCCGGGGGCACCAGCAGGGCGTCGGCCCCGAGTACCGCGCCCGCGAGGTGACCGCACGACTGAGCCGATCGGCGCAGGGCCTGTCGGGGACGGGCTCCTCAGCGTCGGGCTCCTCGACTCCCGACGACCAGAATCGCGGGGCGACCTCGACGCTCGAGCTCGAGCTCGCGGCGGCGTATCCGGTGGAGGCCGGGCTGCGCTCCTACCGCCGGAGCATCTCCCTGGACCGAGGGGCCGGGCCGGGCGCCGAGCCGGGCGCCGTGGCAGGTGCCGTGGTGCGGATCGAGGACACCTGGCTCCTGGATCCCGTCGGCCCCGCCGAGCGCGCGTCCGCCCCGGACGCCCCTGCCGTCCCTGCCGTTCCTGACGTGGTGCTGAACCACGTGATCGCCGGCGACCCGATCGACCACCGCCCCGGCCTGCTGCTGGTGCGTGCTCCGTCCGGGGCGCTCGCCGAGATCCGTTGGGCCCCCGCGCTCGGCAGCGGGACGCTCGAGCGCCGGGAGATCGGGGACCCGTTGCTCGCCGCCTCCTGGGGAGCAGCGGTGCACCGCCTGCGCCTGACCGTTGCTGATGCCGGGACGGCGACGGTCACGGTGCGCTCCGCCGGGAGCGATGCGCCGCGGTGACGGTCCGCCTCAGTGAGGTGCGACGTCAGTGAGGTGAGACGTCCGTGACGTGAGGCGTCAGCGACCGATCGCCGGTCTCGGGGCCGCGGTCGAGGATCGGGTGCGCAGGGAGGGGAGGAGCTCGACCCGTTCGATCGGACAGTCGGGCTGGCGCAGCCGACCCAGTGCGAGCAGCACCGCGCGCTCACCGAGGGCCTGTTTGGGAGGGGCCACCGCCGTCAGCGGAGGATGCGCCAGCTCGGAGAGCTCGTCGTCATACGAGACGATCGAGAGGTCGTGGGGCACCGACCAGCCGCGCCGCTGAGCATGCTGGAGCACGAGCAGGGCGGCTTCGTCGGAATGGATCAGTGCGGCCGTCGTCCCCTGTTCCCGGCACCGGTCCAGGAACGCATCAATCGCCTCGAACGGGGAGTTCCCGTGGGTGTCGATGGTGCCGGTGTGGGTGTGCCGTGCATCGAATCCGAGCTCGGTCGAGGCGCGCTCGAACCCCTGCTCGAGGAGGGGCCGGGTCGGGCTGAAGGGGTCGCACAGCATCGTCACGCGCTCGTGCCCGAGCTCCCGGAGGTGGCGGAGCGCCATGGCGGCACCGCTGGCGTGATCCGTGCGCACGGAGTCGAAGCTGCGCCCGTGCACGCTGAAGGCGTGCATGCTCCGTTCGGCGAGGACCACCGGGAGCTGGACGCCCTGCAGGCGTTCGAGGAGTCGCTCGCTGGCCGCACCGGAGCGCAGGTCAGGGGCGAGGATCAGGGCATCGATGCTGGGATCCGCGGTGAGCTGGTCGAGCACCGCCAGGTTGTCCTCTGCGCTGGCGGACGATGCCTGGACCAGCAGCCTGGCCCCATGCTCCGAGGCGGCGTGACGGGCACCGCTGACGATCGTGGGCCAGTAGTACTGCAGGGACGGGGCGACGATCGCGAGGGTGGCCTGGGTGGCATATTCAGCGGGTCCAGCGGCGTCACCGAGTGGGCTCGCCGGGGTCCCGGCGGTGCGCCGGGCTCCACCGTGGACCTGCTCGATGAGCTGTTCCTGCGCGAGCCGGGCCAGGTCACGCCGCACGGTGATCGGGGAGACCCCGAGGTCCTCGGCGAGGGTGGTGACCCGCACCTCTCCGTCGCGGGCGACCCGCTCGAGGATCGCGAACCGTCTGCTGTCCGGGAGTGCAGTGCTCATCGGTTCAGTCCTCCTTCGGCGCCTGTGGGGGCCACGGTGCCACACCGGCGGTGTGGTGATCATAAAAGAACATAATGGATCATAAGGAATAAGGAAAGCGCTTGACAGCACAGAAGTGATCCTGTTGACTCTGGGCCAGATCGCACCGCGGGCTCTGATGGATCGAGAGTCGCTGCGCCCCGCCGAGGTCGGCGGTGCCGGAGGCGGTGCCGCAGCACCTTCGATCCCTGCACGCCCGAGGCGGAGACTTCACCGTTGGAGCCGGTGCCCCGGGCATCACTGGAAGGACAGACCGATGACGTTCACCCCTACTCGCCGTTCCCTGCTCGCCGCAGCCGCGGTCGCCGCCCCTGTCGCAGCGCTCAGCGCCTGTGGAGGGGGAGGCGGCGACGCCCGCAATGCGGACGGCAAGATCGAGCTGACGATGGCCGGCTGGTCGATCGACTCCACCCCGGAGTTCACCGTTCTCAAGGAAGGATTCGAGGCGGTCAACAGCGATGTCGTCGTGGTGATCAAGGAATACAGCGCCGACGACTACGAGACCCAGCTGACCACCGACCTGTCCGCAGAGTCCGCGCCCGACGTGTTCCCGGTCAAGAACCTCCAGCCGTACCACTACCTCATGAGCAACGGCGCTCTCGCCGACGTCTCCTCCCTCGCCGAGTCCCTGTCCGGGGACGGGAACATCAACCTCGAGCACCTCACCGTCGACGACGGTGTCTTCGCCCTGCCGTACCGGCAGGACTCCTGGGTGATCTACTACAACAAGGAGCTGTTCGACGCGGCCGGCGTCTCCCACCCCGACGGCACCTGGACCTGGGATGACTACGCCGAGGCCGCACAGCAGCTGACCGAGGGTCTGGCGGGTACCGACACCCCCGCCAAGGGCACCTACCACCACACCTGGAAGTCCGTCGTGCAGGGATTCGCTCTCGCGCAGACGGAGGGCGCGGAGCTCAGCTCCGGGGATCTCGGCTTCTTCGCGCCGTACTACGAGCGCGCGCTGGCGATGCAGGACGCAGGCTCCACCGAGACCTTCTCGACCGCGCAGTCCCAGTCCCTCGCGTACCAGGCGCAGTTCGGCACCCAGAAGGCGGCGATGACGCTGATGGGCTCCTGGTACATCGCCACCCTGCTGGCCCAGCGCGAGAGCGGGGACGCGGACGTCTTCGACTGGGGACTGGCACCGGTACCGCAGCTCGACTCCTCGACGGTGGAGAACCCGGTCACCTTCGGCGACCCCACCTCCCTCGCGATCAACGCCGCCCTGACCGGGGAGAAGCTCGAGGCCGCCCAGTCGTTCCTCGAATACGTGGTCTCGGAGGAATGCTCCCAGGCTCTTGCCGGAATCGGCATCACCCCCTCGTACTTCTCCGACGCCGTGGTCGAGACGATCTTCGGCCTCGAGGGCATGCCGGAGGATGAAGGATCCAAGGCGGCCTTCCAGAACAACGACACCCGGCCCGAGAACCCCGTCGGCGAGTTCACCAACGACATCCAGACCATCCTCGAGGACACCCACTCGGAGATCCTCACCGGCTCCACGCCGGTCGATGAGGCGCTGACCGCGGTCGAGGAGCAGCTCGCGAACGAGGGCCTGGTCGGCTGATGGCGGACACGACGCGCGCAGGACTCGCCCCGCGGGAGGTGAACACATGTCCACGCTGACCGCAGATCCTGCCGCTGACCGGAGGGATCCACCCGGCCAGCGCCACGGGCAGCGCCGACGCCAGAGCGCGATTCGACGCCGCCGGACCCTCTCGGGCTGGACCTTCATCCTGCCCAACTTCCTCGGCTTCGGGCTGCTCACCCTGGGGCCCGTGCTCGCGCTGTTCTACATCGCCTTCACGAAGTGGACCGCCTTCGGGTCGCCGCAGTTCACGGGCCTGGACAACGCCCGGCGGTTGATCGGCGACAAGACCTTCTGGACGGCGCTGCTGAACACGCTGTACTACGCCGGCGTGCACATCCCGGTCACGCTCGTGCTCTCGCTCGGGCTCGCGATGCTGCTCAACCAGAAGCAGCGTGGCCGCGCGTTCTACCGATCTGCCGCCTTCTTCCCCTACTTCACCTCGATCGTCGCGGTGGCGCAGGTCTGGAACATGCTGTTCTCCCCGGAGTTCGGGCCGATCAACCAGTTCCTGCGGTTCATCGGCCTGGAGAACCCTCCGGACTGGTTCACCTCGAGCACCTGGGCGATGCCGGCGGTGATCGTCGTGAGCATCTGGCGCGAGACCGGCTACTACATGCTGCTGTTCCTGGCCGGGCTCCAGGCGGTCCCGCCGGAGCTGCACGAGGCAGCGAAGATGGACGGCGCCAACTGGCTCCAGCGCCTGTGGAACGTCACCATCCCGAGCCTGAGACCGACGACCTTCTTCGTCACGGTGATGCTCACCATCGGCAGCTTCAAGGTGCTCGACCTGATCCTCGTGATGACCAACGGCGGCCCGGGAACCTCGACGCTCGTGCTCTCGCAGTACATCTACCGCATGGGCTTCGAGCGGAACGACTTCGGCTATGCCTCGGCGGTGTCTCTCGTCCTCTTCGGACTGTGCATGGTCGTGACCATCACCCAGTTCATCTACAACCGCAGAAAGGAGCGGTGAGCCATGAGCACGATCGACGCCCCGGCGCCCACCTCCGCCGGCACCTCAGCTGCCGACCGGGCCCCGCTCCGCACCAAGCCCGACCGCCCGCTGCGCCGGTTCGCGCGGCTGCTGCGCTACGTGATGCTCGGCCTCGCCTCGGTGCTGGTCCTGCTCCCGTTCGCCTGGATGGTGCTGTCCTCCCTCAAACGCAACAACGAGGTGTTCACCGCCCCGATCACCTGGTTCCCCGAGGAGTGGCAGTGGCACAACTACCTCGACATCTGGACCAAGGCGGACATGTCGACCTGGCTGATGAACACCATCATCTTGTCGGTGGCTGTGATGACTCTGCAGGTGGTGACCGGATCGTTCGCCGCCTACGGCTTCAGCAGGATCCGCTTCCCGGGCCGCGACATCCTCTTCCTGGTCTACATCGGCACGATCGCTGTGCCGTGGCAGGCGTACATGATCCCGCAGTTCAAGATGCTGTCCGCGATGGGACTCTCCGACACCCGCCTTTCGATCATCCTGCTGCAGGCCTTCGGCGCCTTCGGAGTGTTCCTGATGAAGCAGTTCTACGACACGATCCCGGAGGAGCTCTCTGAATCAGCCCGGATCGACGGGGTCTCCGAGTTCGGGATCTACTGGCGGATCATGCTGCCGCTGTCCGTGCCGTCGATCGCGGCGCTCGCGATCATCACCTTCACCAACACCTGGAACGACTACATGGGCCCGCTGATCTACCTGCGCAGCCCCGACCTGTGGACGATCCAGCTCGGCCTGAAGACCTTCATCGGCCAGTACAACGCGGACTACGCCGCGATCATGACCGGCTCCGTGCTGTCCGTGCTGCCCATTGCGATCGTCTTCGCGATCGGCCAGAAGCACTTCGTGCAGGGCATCGCGACCTCCGGGCTCAAGGGGTGAGCGGCATCCGCACGATGCAGCGACGCTCTGGCTCCAGGCGGCCCGACGCACCGCCGGCCAGCAATCATGCGGCACAGACCTGGTCGATGATCGCGGGATTCCTGTTCGGGGCGCTGCGGCTGAACGCGGCGCTGATGCTCGGGGCGCTGCCCCTGGTGCTGCTCTGCGTGCTGGCAGCGAACCCGCTCTCCGCGACGCCGGCGCTGATCCTGGCGCTGTATCTGGCGATGCCGATCATCACCGTCGGCTTCTGCGTTTTCCGGGACGCTCCGGTGTTCCACGTCAGCCAGGGGCCGGGCGACGGGCCCGGCGGCGAGGCGCAGGACGGCCCGCACTCCTGGTGGGACGGCTGCTCCGAACAGGAGATGCTGCGCCCGATGCTGCGGGTGCTGCGCACCACGGCACCGAAGGTGCTGCGCTCCACGGCCCTGCCGATGGCGGCGACTTTGGTACTGGTGGTCGATGCGCAATGGGTGCTCGGGCAGAGCTGGGGGCTGATGGCCGCGCCCGCACTGCTGATCGCGGCGCTGCTCAGCCTGATGATGGCCTTCGGGGTCTGCGCACTGGTCAGCGACAGAGCGGACGCCGGGCCCCTGGTGCTCGCCCGTACGGCGGGCTACGCCATGCTGCGGAGCTTCCCGCTCACGCTGCTCAGCCTGCTGGTCCTGGGGATCGGGCTGCTCGGGCTGATCTGGCAGCCGATCCTGTGCTGGGCGCTGGCGTCCTCGCTGGTCCTCTACGTGGTGTGGGCCAACACGCGTTGGTCGATCAAGCCCGCGCTGCGCACGTCCTGATGCGCCGCGGCTCCCGCCCGCCTTTCCCGCGCATGCTCACGGAGGTGCGGTGCGCAGCACGTCAGGCCTGAACAGGTGCGCACAGACCGCACGACCTGCTTCGAGGGCGAGCTTCGTCGTCTCGTCACCGGGACGCGGTCGGCCGCTCAGCCGGCGACAGCACCCAGCGCCGTGGACTCGCACAGCAGCACGTCGCCGCGCACACGCACCTCGTGGGGGTGGTCCGCGGGAGGGGCGTCCTTCGCCGCTGCCGGCTCGAGCGCCCACTCCACGGCCTGCCGCGCCATCTCGGCCAGCGGCAGCGCGATGGTGGTGAGGATCGGGTTGGCGTCGGCCGCCCCGGGGACTCCGCCGAAGCCGGCGACCGCGACCTGCCCGGGCACGTCCACGCCGCGGCGGCGCAGCTCGCCGAGCGCGCCGAGGGCCATGACGTCCGCCGGGGCGAAGACGCACAGCGGCGAGTCCGCGGGGCCGGGCGAGGAGAGCAGGTGGTCGTGGATCCGTTCGGCGAGCTGATAGCCGCCGTCGCGGGTGAGGTCCGCAGCGGTGCTGAGCTCCGGCTCGATGCCGGCCTCGGTGAGCGCGGCGACGAAGCCGCCGGTGCGGTCCCCGGCCGACGGGATCCCGGCGATGCCCTCGACCACCGCGAACCGTCGATGTCCCTCGACGACCAGGGCAGTGGCCAGCTCATGGGACGCTGCGGCGTTGTCCGTCACGATGGTGCGGCCCACGCCCAGCGACTGGCCCAGGCCCACCACCTTGCCGCCGTTGCGCTCGAAGCCCTGGAGCAGATTGCCGATGGCGGCGTCGGACTCGGTGCCGTAGCGGTGCGAGCCCACCAGCACCAGCGCATCGACCTGCTGGGCGAGCAGGGAGCGCAGCGCCCGGATCTCGGTGTCGATCTCACGGTCGGTCTGGGTGAGCAGCACCTGCGACTGGGAGGCGAACACCTGCTGCTGGACCTCGCGGGCGATGGTCGAGAAGTAGGGGTCGGCGATGTCGTGCACCACCAGACCGATCAGGCCCGAGCGGGAGCGGGCGAGCGCCTGCGCCTGGGCGTTGGCGACATAGCCGAGCTTCTCGGCGGAGGCCTTCACCTTGTCGGCGACGGCCTTCCCCGGCACGCGGGTGGAGCCGTTGAGCACACGAGAGGCGGTGGCCAGGGAGACCCCGGCGTCCTGGGCGACGTCGCTGAGGCGCACGGCGGGCATCTGGACTCCTTCTGCTGAGGGTCTGTCATGGGCTGGAGGGGGACTGGGAAACGCTGTCCCCGAATCGGACAAGCATAACGACGCCACACACCGCCCGATGGTCTGCAGCTGTGGATGGTGATGGTGAGATTCCCCGGGTGGTGCCAGACGGAGCTGTCAGGCGGAGACATCCCGGCGGGAGGCGTCGACTGGATATCGCGGTGGCTCCCCGGCGCCGAGACGCCGGATCTCCTCGAGTGCCGCCTCGCCCATCCGGCGCAGCTCATTGCCCTGCGAGCCGGCGATGTGGGGCGTGATCGCAGCCAGCGGGGCGTCCCAGAGCGGGTCGTCATCGGCGAGGTCGTCGTGCACGTCGAGTACCGCGGCGAGGCGCCCGGAGACCACCTCGTCGCGCAGCGCGTCCAGATCCACCAGCGCGGGCCGTGCGGTGTTGAGGAAGGTGGCGCCGTCCCGCATCAGCGCGAGCAGCTCGCGGCTGACCATGCCCTGGGTGGAGGGGACATCCGGGGCATGGAGGCTCACCACATCGCTGCGGGAGTACAGCTCCTCCGGCTCCACCTTTGTCGCGCCGAGCGCGGAGATGGTCGCGGCATCGACGAAGGGGTCGGTGATGAGCACCTCGAGGTCGAAAGGTCGCAGGTGTTCAGCCACCAGCACGCCGATGCGCGAGGCGCCGATGAGGCCGACGACGGCGCCGTAGTTGCCGATCTCGGAGGCAGAACGGGCCGCCGGGCGTGGCGCACGATCGCCCCGGTAGCGGTGCTCCTGAGCGAGGGAACGCTTCCCCGCCAGCAGGATCTGGGCAAGGGTGAACTCCGCGACCGGCACCGCATTCACCTCGGTCGCCGAGGTGACCACCACATCGCCTCTCTCCCAGACGGCATCGGTGACGACATGACGCACCGTCCCGGCGGTGTGGACGATCGCCCGCAGTCGCGGCAGGCGGGCGAGGGCCGCGGCGTCGACGGGGCGCGAGCCCCAGCCGGTGATCAGCACCTCCACCTCCGCCAGCACCGCATCGGGGGCGTCGGCGAGGTCGGGGACGGCGCGCGCGGTGTCGATCTCGGCCAACTCGCGCAGCCGCGCCAGCTGGGCGGCGTCGAACATCCGCTGCGGCAGGCTCACGGGCATCGCCAGCAGCGCCCTCATCGTGCGGCCGCCTCTCCGGCCTCGATCAGATGGCGCAGGGAGTCCGCCTCACGGCGCAGCAGGGAGGGATCATCCGCTGGGACGAATTCGAGCAGCGCATCGCGGTCGGAGCCCTCCGCAGCGAGGATCGCGAACGCGTCCCGCCACAGCTCGGCGCGCTGGGAGAGCGGCAGGCGCTCATTCGTGGGCCACCACGAGAACACGTGGATCGTGGAGGTGCGAGGGAGCACCTCGCGGAGCGTCTCGAGCGCCTCCGGGGTGGCCATCCCCTGGTGGGGCTGCCAGTACGAGAGCACGGTGGCGCGATCGATCTCCCCGAGCAGGCGCAGGGTCGAGCCGATCTCATCGGTCAGCGTGCGGCCGTGGAACTCGAGGCCGACGTCGATGCCGTGCTCCGCCGCGCGGTCGGCGAACTCCTGGATGTGACGGGCGATCAGGGCACGCCCCTCGGCGGGGACGTCGGCGGAGCCGGTGCGACCCGCCCAGACCCGGATCCGTGGAGCGCCGAGCTCCCGGGCGGCGGCGATCACCGCGTCGCCCTCGGCGCGGATCTCGTCCTCGGATCCTTCGAAGCGCAGGTAGGAGCCGTAGGAGGCCACGGCAAGCGCCGCCTGCTCGGTGAGCTCCCGGGCGCGCTGGGCCGCAGCGGCGTCGCCGGGTGGGACGTGGGCGTCTCCGGCCCATTCAATGCACTCGAGCCCGGCGGTCTGGGCATGGCCGATGACGGTCTCGACGTCGAGGTCTCGGAAGGTGACGGAGCAGAGTCCGGGGCGGATCATGGGCCCTCCTGGGCGACACCGAGGGTGAGGGGGCGGTGCCTTCAACCCCGTGTGGAAAGCGGTTACAGGATCACGATAGGTTAACAGGGCGGCGGGTCCCGAACTATGACAGGTCGGGCCCTGGGGAGACGGCCGCGGTGCGAGCAGGTCACCGGGATGTTCTGAGGGGGAAGGTATGGCAACAGGTCCACGCCAGAGTCAACGGAGACCCAATGTGCTGCTCCTGGTCACCGACGACCAGGGGGCCTGGGCGCTGGGGTCTCGGATGCCTGAGCTCCACACGCCGACCCTGG